>CAZYDB010000028.1:2129-2941 GCA_964645995.1 uncultured Roseivirgaceae bacterium | reverse complement strand
GCTGCACTGGGCATCGCCGTGGTCAACCGGGAGGGCATGAGCCTTGAGGCTGCCCTTACTGCCGATGTGGTAACCCATGCCATAACTGATGCACTTGAATTACTGATATATCCTAAACGGCTGTTGGCTACTTTACGGTCCTGATATAAACGTAAACGGATGTACGGGTTTACAGGTGTATGGATAACGTGAAAACCTGCTAATACAGTTTTCGATTAATCAGATAGTAAAATCAGGACAATTGCCAGTTGATTATCCGAACGTTATCCGAAATATCCATGAAATTTTTCGAGCCCGGGCACAGACCTCATGCCCTCCATCCCCGCCTTCGTTGAATGCCGTTGTCAAGGATGTCATTTACAAGATTGGCGTCTTCGATAACCTGGAAATCGAACATGCCAAGGCAGACAAAATCAGCGCCGTTCTCAAAGACATATTTTAATCCTTCCTTAGGATTCAATGCCCCGGCGGCAAGGGTTTTAAAGGCGATCCACGGCTTGTTGATGCTTTCCATATAGCTGATCGTGGCCTCCGGTGTCATCGCCCAGTAATTATCAATGGCATAATTGTCAATAATCGGGACTACTTTGGGTTCCTCGGGCTGATAGGACCAGTAATCCTTGTTATGCAGGGTTTTCATGTAGAAATCGACAGGGATACCGGCCTCTTCTGCAGTTCTGATCGTTTCGAGTTGATGGCCTGTCAGCCCCGCAGGGACTCCCTTGCTTTTTATGTATTGGATCGTTTTTTCCAGCAGGTCAAGTTTGCCTTCCCGAACCCACTGATCACCGATATTTCCCATGACCATGATT
>CAZYDB010000028.1:0-2119 GCA_964645995.1 uncultured Roseivirgaceae bacterium | reverse complement strand
TGCCCTGGCGCCATTGTCGAAGGCCATATCAATATTCGTTTTGTAATCCTTTTCATCAGGATAGGCAGGAGCGATCCATTGAATATCTCCACCCAGCTTCCAGTATTGGTTTAATATCTTAATTTCTTCTTCCGCGACCCTCAGGGCGCAGGTGTTCATGCCGGCAGCTTCACAGAGACGGAAAGTTTCCATGACCTTATGTGTGGAGAAATATTTTTTGAGGAAAGTCGATACATAGATAAGGTCTCTCGAATGAGCGAAGCCACTGATCAGGTTGCCACCGCATATTACACGCCCGATTTCCAGATCGCCGATCTTTCCCGAGGGTATTTTCTTCCTGAGCTGAGAGAGGTCCAGCTCCTTAGATATCTGTGCTGTGGCGCCTGAAACAGCATTCACCCGCATGGAATTCTTTAAGTGTTCCTCCTCATGACTGCCCCAGCCGTAATTTTTGGCCAATGCATAGACAAAACCACCGAAAACAGGAATGGATATCAGTTGCTTCACAAGTTCCCTGCGGGGGAGACGCTGCTCCGGAGAAGGTTTATGATTGACTTCTTTGGGAACTTCCTGCACGGAAGAAAAATTCCACCGGCTGGTCCACCGGATAAGATTATCAATGCCGTACTGGGCATTCCGTGGAAGGGTGACAAACAAAACCAGTGTAACCAGCTCAATAAGATTCTTATTGATGATTAGATACTGACCTTCAGCATTGGGTGGTGGCGCTAACCCCGGGAAAGGAGGGTTGGAAAAGTAATACAATCCTAAAAGAATGATCCCCCCGAGGGACACCACCCGGGTGAACAATCCGGCCATTAACCCGAAGCCAATCAGGATAAGACCCCATATATTTAAAAAATCAACAAGCCTGACCAGACCAGGGCTGGAAGCCATTGCCTGGAAGATCTCAGACATGAATCCACTGGCATTCAGTAAATACCATCCGGATGACCAGTTCGGATTAAAAAGCTTAACCAATCCTTCATAAAGCAGGTGCCAGCCAATAACGATCCTGATAAAAGTTACCACATATTTAAAAGATGCGGGAAGTTCAAAGGCTTTTTTCATGTTTTCCGGAATTATTTGATACTTTTATGATATCAATAATAGGTTTATCTTTTTATATAAAATATGATAATCATCAGTTATTCAAGATAAATGTACCGGAGAAAGAATAGGTAGTCACATTCCTATTATGGAATTAATTATTTAAATTGCCTGTAAACCATAAATTTTTTGAAATGAAAAATATTCTTACGCTATTGTCCCTTACATTCTTTTTATTCAATTGTGATGCATCGAAGGATGCTGCCGATGAATGGATCCCCGTTTTTGATGGATCTACGATGGATGGGTGGACGGCAAATGAAAATACGGATACCTGGAGGATAGAGGACGGTGCTTTGGTCTGCCGTGGCGAAAGGTCGCATCTTTTTTATACCGGAAAGGTCAACAACGGATCTTTCATGAATTTTGAATTCAAAACCGAAGTGATGACGGAAAAAGGTTCCAATTCCGGGATCTATATACACACCGCTTTTCAGGAAGAAGGATGGCCCGATAAAGGGTATGAAGTTCAGGTAAACAATAGTTTCGTTGGCAATCCCGAACATCCTGAGTTGAAAAAAACAGCAGGATTGTACGGGGTCAGAAACAAATACCTGACCATTGTTAATGATAATGAGTGGTTTACCATGCATATTATTGTAAAGGGAAAAAGAGTCCGGGTTTTTGTGAATGAGGCACTGGTCACAGATTATACTGAGCCTGAAAATCCTTTCCGGACAGGGGAATGGGACCGGCGCTTATTAAGTGAAGGTACTTTTGCCCTGCAGGGACATGATCCCGGTAGTGTTGTTCATTTCCGGAACATCATGGTGAAACCGCTCCCTGAAGATGCGATTTTTGAGAAACCTCAGCGCAGACTCGATCCGGAAGTAGAATACAGGATAAGTCAGTTACATTCGCAAGGCTTTCCACTAATGGACCTTCACGTTCATTTAAAAGGCGATTTAACCATGGAAGAAGCTCTGGCACAATCGAGATACAAGGGTATTGATTTTGGCATTGCCGTGAACTGTGGCAAGGCGGAGGACTTCCCAATCAATAACGACGA
>CAZYDB010000027.1:19264-23646 GCA_964645995.1 uncultured Roseivirgaceae bacterium | reverse complement strand
AAGCGTTTGTATAACGAATGCCTGTGGATGCCAACTGGTCGAGATTGGGCGTTATAGCATATTCGTCACCATAACAACCCAGGGCCGGACTGATGTCTTCCGTGACGATCCAGAGCATGTTGGGCCTTTTTTCTTCTTTTTTGTTCTGACAGCCGAGAAACATCAGAAGGGCTATAAAAGGAATAAGCTTAAGTAAGGAAGTCATATGTTAATACATTAATTTTTAAAAAAATAATAAGTACTTCTTTGAAACAGGTATCATTTGGCAATTATAAATTTAAAAAAACATTGTTTGATATATTCCTTAATTCTTAAAGATTTATATCAAAGCAAAAAAATAGTACTTAAAAGGGAAGTTCTTAACCTTTTTACAACCGGGGAAGGGTTATAGATCCAGACTTGGGCTGTAAAAAAATTACCCCCCCGAAACAATACAATAAGTCTGACCAGAAAAATTTATAAATTTTTCCTGCCTCAGGTAGGCCTACCTTCTTAGGAAGGCCTGCCTGCTGAAGTATACGCCCGGGAGCGATTAAGCGTCCCGATTTTATCGGGGCGCTTATCTGGGGTTAACCCCGTTTCGTACCTGCCTGATAATAAATATTTTAAAATGTCAGAACGGGTTATTATGAGAATAGTTTTATGAACAACCGGAGTTAAAAAATAATCCGGGATAAATTAAACCGGGACATCGCACAATTTGCGCGATGTCCCGGTTATTATCATTTACCGGATATTAGCTTTGATACCAAAACGGAAATTCCGGGGCATCCCCGGTCGCAAACCGGCCGGTCTTCTCGACACTTCATATACCCCGCCGGTCAGGTTGTACACACCTCCGTAGATATCAACGAACCTGGCGAGTCTGAAATTTACGGATACATCACTAACCAGGTAATCACTAACCAGGTTTTCAGGAGCTATTGCTCCTTGTCCGGCGATTGTCCGCACCGGGCCCACATATTTTGTACTGAAATTTACGTTGAGGCGTTTATGATATATGCCCAGATTAACTGCAAGTTGATGTTCCGGAATATAGGGAAGGTGATCCCCGTCGGTAACATTACCCCATGGTTTATACTCACTCTCAAATGAGTTTGCAAAGGATGCATGGGTGAAAGTATACAGGAAGGATAGGGGAAGGCTTATTCTGCTGGTAAACAGGCTAGCCATTTCAAAAGTTATTTCCTGTTCGAGGCCATAGATCATCGATTCACCCCCGTTAAACTGATCCACCGTGCCCGTACCTCCCGTTGCTGCCAGATCAGCACCGAGAAGGTTTTGGTAATCGTTAAAATAAACGGTAGAACTTACCTGCCATGCAGGATTTAAAAACCGGACTCCCGCTTCATAGTTCCAACTGATCTCAGGTTCGGTTCCTTCTTTTATTCCGGGAGGAGTGAAGCCTTTATGGATCCCGGCAAAAGACGAAAGGTTTTGGGTGAATTTATAGTCAAAAGCGATGCCCGGGATGAAGATACTTACGTTATTATTACTTACTTCAAGGGCTGTCCCCGCCCGGGCCGGATCGTTTTTGCCATAATCGGTTTTCTCATAATTTATATTTTCATACCGGAGACCGGTTGACAGGGAAAACCTGTTTATCCTCAGGCGGTAGGTACTAAAAGACGATAAGGCATCAGCTTTTATTAGGTAATTGCTGTCTGTGCCCGGCATTCCTTTAGTGGTCATCTGCATGACCCCATCCGCCATACGGTAGGCATCGACCCATTGGAACCGGTCCATCTGGTCGTAGTGAAAGCGGCCGCCGATTTCCAGTTCATGATCCAGAATAGCGGAATTAAAATTGAAACCAATGATAGACTCAACACCTTGTGACAGATAGGACCGGTTATTTGCTTTGACCGATAATGCGTCGTCATTAGCGCTAGAGATCCCTTTAATAATGGCTAATTCATCAGCGTAGGTTTGGGGATCAGATAAAATATTGCTAATCCCTGTTGCGGAACCCTCATCCGAACTTTTCACTTTGTCGAGCTTATACCAGTTTCTTTCGAATTCATTTCGATAATACGTTGTTGTGATATCCATAAACCTCAGTGGCTGAATGAGATGCCTCAGGTGCCATTGTTGATGCCTGTTTTGCATATTGTCAGTTTGTGAACCGGCATATCTCCTGTAAGGCGTTTCTACAAAATCAGCATCCGTTAATCCCAGGTAAGTTTCATTCGAGCTTTCCTCAGTGAGTCCTAATTTAAAATTCAATGCCTGGTAGATCCGGGCGTCCGGATTGGTATTGATCCGTCCCTTGATCAGGTAATCCTCCTTATTAAATCCTGTATTCCCTCCGTCATCAAGGTCTTTGAATCCATCACTGTTAAGCATAAAGGTCTCGGCAAGTATACCGCCATTTTTAAAGGTCTTACCAGCATATGAGTGCAGTTGGTGATACCCGTAACTGCCGGCAATGAGATTCGTCTGAACGGTTAGATCTTCCGGGATATGGGTGGAGAAAAAGTTGATCGCCCCCCCGGTGGTATTGGGCCCGTATTTAATTTGTGATGAGCCCTTGCGCACTTCGACACCGGCCATCCTTCCTACCGAAGGGAAATAATACGCTGCCGGAGCAGAATACGGGGCGGGAGCCATCAGGATGCCATCTTCCATCAACGTGATCTTGGAACTCCTTTCTACACCGGTTCCCCGCATGCCGATATTCGGCCTTAATCCAAAACCATCCTCCTCCTGGATAATGAGGCCCGGAATGTTCCTCAATACCCGGTTAACGTCCGAATAGCTGAATCTGCTCAACTCTTTTTTGGAAATATAATGTGCCGAACCGGGAATATTATTAATATTGGAAGTGCCTCCAGTCAATGAAACCCGGTTGATTATTATACCCTCCAGAACTTCTGCTGATTCCGACAACTCAAACCTGACCTCACTTGTTGACTGCGGGTTGATCAGGATATTTGAAGATACGGTCTTATATCCAACCGCAGAAATTTTCAGTTTATACTGCCCTTCCTCGATCCCTTCTATAATAAACCTGCCCTGTCCATCAGAATAATTACCGTAAGTCGTGCCCTCCAGATAAATGTTTACACCGGGTATTCCGGTACCTTTGTTTTTATCAATGATCACTCCTTCAATACTGCCATTTCCTGCTATTGCATGGTTGAAAAAAAGCAGGACTCCTATACCAAGTAAAAATGCTTTCATAAAATTCCAATGTTTTAGTTAATAATTATTCCGCTCAATAAAAAAGTTTTACAAACTTATATTTATTTAGACTTATTACAAATAAGGAGAAATATTTTTTTATGAAATATGATTTTTGTCAGGATTTAAAAAAAAGGGGAACAGAAGGGAGGACTATTTTTTCTGTTCCCCGGGGAGGTTTGAAAAGGCATTACTTTTTTTAAGGATCAATCCACGTTATCGTGAAGAAATTTATTATTGCCCAGGATCTGATTTTCATCATTAAGGTTATACCTGGAGACTTCGTGCTCCGAGGAATGCGGGATATCTTCCAGTTTTATTTTTTTCCTGAGGTAGGCAGGCACATCCCATTTTTCCTTATACTCATCCTCGCTGACATGATAGTTTTTAACCCTGGATAACTTTTCGGAGCGTTCTTTTGCTTGTCTCAGCAGGATCTTTCTTTTTTCTTCCAGTATTTTTTCTTCTTCTTCTAAATACTGATCCTGGTTTACATCCTGGGTTTCTTTTACCTCATCTTCATTAAGTTTGAAGACCACTTTATTCGAATTTTCTTCTTCTTTTTCTGTTTTTTCCTGGCCGGGCCTTTCGAAATAATATCCGGAACCAGAACTTTTATTATCAGTATCCTGGTTAGCAGAAGGGGTCATTACAGGATCTTCCTTTGTAAGTTCTTCTTCAAATAGCCTGATCTGTTTACTTGATTCAAGATCGATTACCTTTCGTTTTTCTTCAAATTTAATTTTAGAGCTGTTATTTCTAAAGCCGGTAGCGATCACCGTCACGTTAATGCTTTCGTCCAGGGCCGGATCAACGCCATGGCCAAAGATCACTTCGGCCTCATCGCCTGCCTGTTCATGGATGAAATTGGTGATGTCGGTCAGCTCGTCCATCTGCAGTTCGGCTTTATCGCCGGAAGTGATGGAAAGCAGAATCTTTTTTGCTCCAAGAATATCCGTATTATTAAGTAGAGGAGATGAAATTGATTGTTGAGCAGCTTTTATGGCTCTTTCATCCCCTGCGGTCGTGGCGGAGCCCATCACGGCTGCCCCTGAATCTTTCATTACCGTTTTAACATCCTCAAAATCAACATTTACATATCCTGAAACGGTGATGATCTCCGCAATGCCTTTAGCAGCAGTAGTCAGCACATTGTCTGCTTCTGCAAAAGCTTTGGTAACCGGAAGGTTTCCATAGAT
>CAZYDB010000027.1:0-19254 GCA_964645995.1 uncultured Roseivirgaceae bacterium | reverse complement strand
CATAGATCTCACGGAGTTTATCATTCAGGATCACCAGGACCGTATCACAGTTTTCTTTTAACTGGTTGATACCGTCTTCAGCGATGTCGGATTTTTTTGATCCTTCAAATTTAAAAGGATGCGTTACGATGCCCACTGTAAGAATATCCAGGTCTTTCGCAACGCGCGCTATTACCGGGGCGGCTCCTGTTCCTGTACCGCCACCCATACCTGCCGTAATGAACACCATTTTAGTATTATCACTCAGCAGGTCCCGTATTTCTTCTTTACTTTCGACGGCTGCGTTCATGCCGACTTCCGGATTAGCGCCTGCGCCGAGACCTTCTGTAAGGTTTGTGCCGATCTGAAGTTTGTTTGGAACAGGGCTGCTCTGCAGGGCCTGCACGTCTGTGTTGCAGATAATGAATTCAACGCCCCTGATCCCCTGGTTATACATATGGTTAACAGCATTGCTGCCTCCGCCGCCAACACCAATTACCTTGATGATGGACTTATGATGTGCCGGGATGTCAAATTGATAATTACTCATAGTTATGTCCTCCAGTTTAAGTTCAACATTTGTTAATAGTCCTGCTGGTCATCTACGTCATCTATCAGCAGTCCTTTTGTTTTTTCAATGATTTTTCTAAAGAAATCATTTCCGGGATGTTTTTTATCCCTTTTCAGTTTATTACTCTGATAATCAAATCCACTGTTTGTTTTCATATAGCGGTTGTCTCTTTCGTCAAGTGCTTTAAACCCGGAGAGTACCAGGCCGACCGTTGTAGCATACATGGGGCTCTTCACCGCCTCGATTTTACTTTTGCCCAGGTGCTCATTCGGGTAACCGATGCGGGCATCGATACCGGTCATATATTCGACCAGTTGTTTGAGGCATCCCAATTGGGCGCCTCCGCCGGTCATGATGATCCCTCCTGCCAGTTTATCTTCATATCCTGAGGTAATGATCTCAGCATGGATCAGTTCGATGATCTCCTGCATTCTGGCTTCTATGATATGTGCCAGGTTTTTTATAGAGATCTCCTTGGGCGGCCTGTTCCTTAATCCGGGAATCGATACGATCTCATTAGGGTTAGCTTCCTCGGCGATTGCCTTGCCGAACTTTGTTTTCAGTAATTCTGCCTGATGGTTCATCACCATACACCCCTGCTTAATATCGGAAGTAAGTATGTTGCCTCCAAAAGGTATTACTGCGGTATGCCTGATGATACTTTCATGGAAGATGGCTATATCTGTTGTACCGCCACCAATATCCACGAGGCAGACACCGGCTTCTTTTTCTTCCTCGCTTAATACGGAAAGGGAAGAAGATAATGGTTCCAGGATCAGGTTTTCAATTTCCAGGCTGGCCCGTTTCACACACTTGTTCAGGTTATTGATGGCATTGGTCTGTGCGGTGATTACATGGAAATCAGCCTCCAGCCGTACCCCCGACATGCCTACCGGATCTTTGATACCATCCTCGAAATCGACAAAATAATCCTGAGGCATGACATGGATGATCTCACTGCCGGGAGGTGTCACGGTACGGTACATATCATTAGTCAACCGGTTGATATCCTCGACGGTGATCTCATCATCGGCGGGATTACGTGTGATACCTCCATGATGAATGGTGCTTTTAATGTGCTGACCGGCAATGCCGACGTTAACAACCCGGATGTTAATACCCGATTGTTCTTCAGCTTCTTTTATGGCGGTTTCTATCCCATAAATAGTTTTATCAATATTGGTAACAATGCCTCTGATCACGCCATCAGAAACAGCTTTCCCCATGCCCAGCACCTCAAGCTTACCATATTCATTTTTACGGCCTACAATGGCACATATTTTTGTAGTACCTATATCCAGTCCGACAATTATTTTATCTTTTTCCATGTTTGTATTATTTATTCACAGACTATTTGATCCTTGTATTCGACATTTACTCTTGTGTAATAATTCCATCCTTTGTAAGGGAGGATGGTCTTATAAAAGGTTTCAAGTTTTAGAAACTTAGCTTCTATGCTTTCAGGTTTGCCAAATTCAATATATTGTTTGGTCACCTGGGGATACAATACCACATTTCCTTTCCGGTCAATATCCATCTGCGCTATCTGGGCTCTCCAGAACTCATCGCCATGGATGTACCGGATCAGTTCGAAAAGTTCAGCCATCGCAGAGTCCTGATTGACGTTCTTCTCCGGGAAGCTGCCAGTAAATTCACCGGTGATCAGCAACACCCTGGAGGTATATCTCGGGGAAGTCGGAATAATCCTGCCGGATTCACATATATACCTGTCTTTTTGTCCATCAATCATGAAACGGGCGATCGGCTGGCATAAGAAAACCTCTACCGTTACCTGGCCTCTCAGGTTGGCATAGGCCTGAGCTTCTGCCACATAATCACTGGCCAGCACTCTTTGCTCAATAGCTTTCAGATCGATCCTGCCATAAGTGCTTCCGATCACAAAATCACTATCATCAGCGGTGACCAGCTTATATACATCTTCTTTATCCAGAAAATAATTAGATCCGTTGTTATGTACCATGATCCTGATATCATTACAAAGTTTATGCTCATGCTTTTTACCGATAAATCCAATCATCGAAAAAGCAATGATCAATAATGATCCGATCTTTATTTCCCTCCTTATATTATGCAGAAATTTCATATTTCTCCTCCAGCATTTTTTTAACGGGTCCGACAAGCTGATCAATATCTCCTGCTCCTATGGTCAGTAATACATCGATTTCTTTCGATTTCAGGCTATCGACCAGCTTATTTTTTTCAATAATCTGTTTATTTGAATGAGCAATCCTGTCAAGGATCAACTTTGAAGTAACGCCCGGCAAAGGCTTTTCTCTTGCCGGGTAGATGTCCAGCAGGATCACTTCGTGGGCTTTTCCGAGGCTATCAGCAAATTCAGCCGCAAAGTCCCTTGTTCTGCTGAACAGGTGCGGCTGAAAAATGACCGTGATCCTTCTTCCCGGGAACATATCCGCCACGGATGAGAGGAAAGCACTTATCTCCAGGGGGTGATGGGCATAATCATCAATATAAACCACCTGGTCGGAATAGATAATATACTCGAACCGCCTTTTGATGCCGCGGAAATTTGACAGGGCCGATTTGATCAACTCGGTATTTATGTTCAGCAGGAGTGCTACCGTGATCGCTGCAACCGCATTTTCTATATTGTGGTATCCGGGAAAGGCAAATGGAATATTAGTGATAGTAGTTTCCGGGCTGACGTAACTGAACCTCATCATATCCTGTTCGATATGGATATTGTCAGCTCTTGTTGAATGGTGACGCAGGCTATATTCCAGGACTTTCAGTGGCTTTCCCGGATCTCTCAGCAGGTCTCCTATCAGGTCTTTCCTGATAACCAGCGTACCTTCGGGTTTTATTTTTTTAACAAATTGGGCATAACTGAACTTCATGCCTTCCAGGTTACCGTAAATGTCCAGGTGGTCTGGATCCAGTGCGGTGATCACAGCAATATCCGGATTAAGGGTAAGGAAGGAGCGGTCATATTCATCCGCTTCCACCACCACCTTCATCAGCCCCTGACCCGGGGCTTTATTGATTACAAGGTTTGATTGTTCATGAACTGTAATCCCCCCGAGGAAAGCTGTGATATTAGTATTTGCTTCCCTGAGAATATGCGTTATAAGGGCACTGGTTGTTGTTTTGCCATGTGTTCCGGCCACTGCAATGGTAAAATGATCACGTGTAATCATTCCAAGTATCTCAGACCTTTTTCTGACCTCAAAATCACCCGAATTAAAATAACTCAGGATCATGTTTTCTGATGGGATTGCGGGTGTAATTATGATCAACAGGGCATCATCCGGAGTTCTGCAGCGTTCCGGGACGGTGTTGATGTCATCCTCATAGGTTATATTAATGCCTTCATTTTCGAGTTTTTCACAGAGTGGCGTCCTCGTACGATCATATCCAGCGACGGCTGCACCTTTCTTATTAAACCATCGGGCCAGTGCACTCATGCCAATACCACCGATGCCTATTAAAAATATGATATGTTTATCGACAAGGTTCAATTCAATAGTTTTTCTATTTCCTTTATTATATTTTCTGTAGCATCTGTTAACGCCATCTTTTTAATGTTAGTGCTTAATTCAGTGCACCGCCGGTCATCTTTCAGGAGGCTGACAGCCTTATCGATCATCGTACCAACCGCCTCCCTGTCCGTTACCATCACGGCCGCATTTTTTTTGACCAGCGCTTTCGCATTTTTTGTCTGATGGTCTTCAGCGACATTAGGTGAGGGAACAAACAGGACAGGTTTGCCGGCTACACATAATTCAGAAACTGACAAGGCACCGGCACGGGAGATGATAAGATCAGCAACGGCATAGGCCTTGCTGATCTCGTTAAGGAATTCAAATGTTCTGATGTTTTCCAGGTTGTGATTTTTTAGCTTCTCCTGGTAGTCATCATAGTAAAACCTGCCTATCTGCCAGATCAGTTGCAAATCTTCTTCAATGATACGGTCCAGTTTATATAAGACGCCCTTGTTAATGGTACGCGCGCCCAGGCTGCCACCCATCACAAAAACAGTTTTTTTGCCGGGTTCAAGACCGAAGAATTGATAGGCTTCTTTTTTGTTGGCATTAAAGTTCAGAATATCTTTTCTCACGGGGTTACCCGTCAGTATTATTTTCTCCTTTGGAAAATATTTTTGCATACCTTCATAGGCTACGCATATCCGGTCAGCTTTTTTTGCCAGCAGGCGGTTGGTAATGCCGGCCAGTGAATTCTGTTCCTGGATAAGTGTGGGGATTTTTTTCAGACTGGCAATCCAGAGCATCGGTCCTGAAGCGAAGCCGCCAACGCCGATCGCGATATCCGGATCAAATTTCCTGAGGATAATATAGGACTGCACGACGCTTACCAGCAACTTAATAGGGAACAGGATATTCCTGATCATGTTTTTTCTTTGGAGGCCGCTGATCCATATGCCTTTGATCGGGTAACCCGATTCAGGCACCTTCTGCATTTCCATTTTACCTGTTGCGCCGACAAAAAGCACATCAGTTCCGGGATGTAATTCCCTGAATCTGTCGGCTATTGCCAGGGCAGGGTAGATATGGCCGCCGGTGCCCCCTCCGCTGATGATCAAACGATATGGTCTGTCTTTATTGCTCATCTAATATTATGCTGCTCTTGACACATTTCTCATTTCATTTGATTTACCTTCCACTTCGTCGATCTCACCTCTGCTGACACTGAGAATTATACCCAGTGAAATACCCGTAAAAAGAAGGGATGTGCCGCCCATACTTACCAGAGGCAGCGGCAACCCGGTTATGGGTCCCAGTCCGACGGCTACACCCATATTGATCATAGCCTGCAGGACCAGGGCAAAGCTTAATCCCGCTGACAGGAGCCCCCCGAAGGCCCGGTCACTTCTTGCTGCCGTGAGTATTCCACGCCACAAGAGGGCAAGGAAGAGGACAACGACGGCAACACCACCTGCCAGGCCATATTCTTCTATGATAATGGCATAGATAAAATCAGAATATGGATGCGGCAGGAAGTTCCTTTGATCACTATTGCCGGGACCTTTGCCAGTCAGCCCGCCGGTTGCGATAGCTATATAGGATTGTTTCGATTGAAAAGGCACCTCCGTTGGATCCATAAATTCCTTAATACGGGAAACGACGGTTTCTCCTCTCTGGCCAATGCTGAAAGCCACTGCGCCCGCCATGATGCCAACAAAGACAAGTAAGGCAAGATATTTGACCGGTACACGTCCGATAAAAAGGATCAGCAGGCAAGTGACGAGCAATACGGCAGCCGAAGAGAAATCAGTCAGGCCGATCAGGCCGCAGATCAGACCACACCAGATCAGCATTGGGATCAGCGATTCTTTCAAATCATCAATATTCTGCTGTCTTCGGGATAACATGGCGCCCAGGTTGATGATCAAAGCCAGTTTGGCAAGGTCTGAAGGCTGGAACACCTGGTTGATCAACGGGATCGTTAACCACCGGGTAGCTTCATTGAAGGTGGTGCCGAATTTCCATGTGAAGATTAACAGCGGAACCGAAAGCCACAGAAACAGCCGGGAGATCCTGGAATAATACCTGTAGTCTATCTTATGCGCTATCCACATCGAAAAAAGACTCAGTATTACCAGCAGCGAATGTTTCAGGAGATAATATTCTGTATTCCCCTCCATATGCCGGTAGGCCAGGGTCCCGGTAGCGCTGTAAACCACAAAAATGCTCAGCACGGATAATAATATCACGATAAACCATATTATGGGGTCTCCTTTAAGATATTTCTCGGTCCAGCTTGTGAACATTTCCTTTTTATTTAGATACTTCCTTTACCTTTGATAACTTATGTACTGCCTCTTTAAACTTATCACCCCGGTCAGCGTAATTTTTAAAAAGATCAAAACTCGCGCAGGCCGGGGATAATAAAACCACATCACCCTTTTCCGCAATCTTATAGGCCTTTCTGACGGCCTTTTTCATGGTCTCAGTCTCCGCAATGTCCTTCACATGATCTTTAAAGGCTTCTATGATCCTGGAATTATCCTTGCCCAGGCAGATAATTGCTTTTACCTTATTGCCGACCATTCCGGTGATTTTCTGATAATCATTTCCTTTATCTATACCACCTGCAATCCAGATCACCGGTTGTTGATAGCTTTCCAGTGCTTTAATTGTGGCGTCAAGATTTGTGGCTTTCGAATCATTGACCCACCGGATGTCATTAGCAGCCAATACAATTTCCAGCCGGTGAGGTACATTTTCGAAAGTTTTCAGAGCATTCCTAAGTTTCCGGTCTGATACCGCAAGCAGTTTGGCCACCATTATTCCTGCCATAGCATTCACCATATTATGAGGGCCTTCCAATGCAATATTTTTCATATTTACCTTCCATTCTTTTTTATTGATGACAGGGATATCGAATTTCAGGTAAGTCTCATTCATATAGGCATTGACTTTTTCCTTATTACCCAGGCTTATGCCCAGCTTGTATGGAACGATCGAATGGTTTTCCATATATCCGGTGATGACGGGGTCGTCTTCGAAAAAGATAAACGCATCGTCAGTAGTCATATTCCGGATGATTCTGAATTTAGACTTCACGTACTTTTCAAAATCATAATCATAGCGGTCCAGATGGTCAGGGGTGATGTTCAGTAAAACGGCAATATCAGGTTTAAAATGCCTGATATAATCCAGCTGGAAGCTGCTTATTTCAAGAACATAATAATCATACGTGCTGTTGATCACTTCTTTTGCAAAACTTATTCCAATATTTCCTGCCAGGCATACATTCAGTCCCGATTCCTTCAGGATATAATAAGTCAGCAGGGAAGTAGTGGTTTTTCCGTTGGTGCCGGTAATCGCGATTATTTTTGCATTGGTAAAGCGGCAGGCAAATTCAATATCTGACAGGATAGGAATACCTTTTTCCCTGATCTTTTCAATAACCGGTGCATGATCCGGGATCCCCGGGCTTTTTATCACCTCATCGGCGGTCAGAAGGAATTTTTCATTATGCTGTCCTTCTTCGAGCGAGATAGCATTCTCAAAAAGAATTTTCTTATACCTGGATTTTATTTTTCCTGCATCCGAGACAAAAGGCACATAGCCCCTGGCCTTAGCCAGAAGGGCGGCCCCTACACCTGTCTCACCTGCTCCCAGTATAACTATTCTTTTATCTTCTTCCATTAGCGTAATTTCAAGGTTGCTAAGGTTAATATTGCCAGCAAAATACCTATGATCCAGAACCTGGTTACTATCTTCGATTCGTGTAAGTTTGCCTTCTGATAATGATGATGAAGCGGTGACATGCGAAAGATGCGCCTTCCTTCACCATATTTTTTTCTGGTATATTTAAAATAAGACACCTGCATAATAACGGAAAGATTTTCGATCAGAAAGATGCCGCACAGCAGCGGGATCAGTAATTCTTTCCTTATGGTCAGCGCAAGGACGGCAATGACCCCGCCAAGTGCCAGGCTGCCGGTATCTCCCATGAAAACCTGTGCCGGGTAGGCATTATACCATAAGAACCCTATGCATGCACCGACAAGAGCCGTGCAGAAAATTACCAGTTCTCCCGACTGTGGGATATACATGATATTAAGATAGTCTGATATAATTACGTTACCGGAAATATATGCCAGGATAGCCAGTGTCAGGGCGATAATTCCTGAAGTTCCCGCCGCCAGGCCGTCAATACCATCGGTAATATTCGCACCATTGGATACGGCAGTGATCACCAGGATGACCACTGCCACATAAAATACCCAGGTAAGGTGATCAGGCATGAAGGGCAGGTTATAATCGAATTCATTATCCTTAAAAAACGGTATCGTGGTAATGGTAGACTTGATATCCTGGTAGCCTGTTGTGATTTCCTGGTTTTGGATCTCATTGGAGGTTTGTCCATCGAATTCACGTACACGGACGTCATCATGAAAATAAAGTGTAAGTCCGACAATCAGTCCTAATCCTACCTGGCCAAAAATCTTAAACTTACCCCTCAGTCCTTTTTTATCTTTCTTAAACACCTTTATGTAATCATCCATAAAACCTATTATGCCCAGCCATATGGTGGACATCAGGAGGAGCAGGATATAAATATTATCCAGCTTGGCAAATAGAAGTGTGGGAAGCAATATTGCGAGAATGATCATCAGTCCGCCCATTGTAGGCGTGCCTTTCTTTTCAACCTGACCTTTGAGCCCGAGGTCCCTGATCCGTTCTCCCACCTGTTTTTTTCTGAGGATTTTGATGATCCTCTTCCCGAAGGTAATGGTAATCAGGAGAGATAGAACCGTAGCCATCCCTGCCCGGAAGGTGATATACCTGAAAACACCCGCTCCGATCAGGTTAAACTCACTATCAAGAAAATCAAAAAGGTAATACAACATTCCTAGTTTACCATTAAGTCTAACATTTCACTCAATACCTGTCTGTCATCAAAATCATACTTCACGCCATTTATCTCCTGATAGGTTTCATGTCCTTTACCGGCTACCAGGATAATGTCATTTTTCTCTGCCATCGTACAAGCTGCTTTGATAGCTTCCTTTCGGTTGACGATCGACAGTGTTTTTTTATAAGCAACGGGACTCACGCCTTTCTGCATTTCCGCGATAATCTTTTCCGGATCTTCAGTGCGCGGATTGTCGGAGGTAAAGATCACTTTATCGCTGAAATTACAGGCAATAGCTGCCATTTCAGGTCTTTTTTGGCGATCCCGGTCACCCCCGCATCCTACTACCGTGATCACTTTTTCGTTTTTGGTCCTTAGCCGGGTGATTGTAATCAGCACATTTTCCAGTGCATTAGGGGTATGTGCATAATCGACGATGGCAAGGATTCCCGTTTCCGGCCTGACCCTTTCGAAACGGCCTGGAACACGATCAATGGAAGAGAGGGATGTCATGATCTCCACAGGATCTTCACCCAGCAGATCAGCCACGGCATAGGCAGACAGCAGGTTGTAGGCATTGAATTCGCCGACAAGTGGAAACCATGCTGTTGTGCCCTGGATATCAAGTTCCAGGCCCTCCATGGTGTCGGACAAAACCTTTCCTTTATAATCCGCCATTTTTTTAATACCAAAGGTCTTTTTTACTGCTTTGGTGTTCTGCGACATGATCAATCCCCTTTTATCATCAATATTGATCAGCGCAACTGACAGGGGTGGTAATTCATCAAAAAGTTTTTTCTTGGCTTTAATATAAGCATCGAAGGTTTTATGGTAGTCGAGGTGATCATGGCTTATATTTGAAAATACCGCCAACTGTATTGTCAACCCTGCCGTCCTGTTTTGTTCAATCGCATGCGAACTGGCTTCCATGAAACAATGGGTACAACCCTGTTGTACCATTTCGGCCATTACACGGTTTATTTGAACAGCATCGGGGGTGGTATGGGTTGCTGTAAGAGTTCTTTCATTGATCTTATTCTCTATGGTTGACAGGAGGCCTGTTTCATATCCTAATTTTCTGAAAAGGCGATGGAGTAATGTTACCGTGGTCGTTTTGCCATTTGTTCCTGTAACTGCAACCACACACATTTTAGCGGAGGGGTTGCCATAAAAGCCGGATGCCATAATTCCTAAAGCAAGAGCACTGTTGCTGGTTTTAACATAGGTGACCTTTTTATTGTATTTTCCGGGATCGCATTCATAGATAATCGCAACAGCTCCTTTTTCTATTGCCTGGTCAATGTACGCGTGTCCGTCGGTTTCTGTGCCCCGGACGGCGACGAATAGATCACCCTGCTCCACTTTACGGGAATCAAATTGTATCGCGTTGAAACGGATATTCATATCACCCTTGGCAGATATGAGCGGGACTTTGTATAATATGTCCTTTAGTATTCCCATCAACCCAGTTCCAGTTTTATTGTGCTTCCTTTTAATGCTTTTTTGCCCGGCGCTTCTGATTGCCTGATCACCCTTCCCCGGCCGGTATAATACACCTTTAGCCCTTCATTTTCCAGTAAGGGGATTGCATCCCTTAAGGTCATGCCTTCCACATCCGGGATCAAACCCGGTTTATAGTTACTTGAAACCCATAATACCGCATTGGCGGATGTTTTTGTATTTACCCATTCGGCTTCTTCCCGGACATGATTTGAGATGCTTAATTCATTACATATCAATTGAAGTTCCGGCAGGTAGCCGCCCCTGATCACGGGGAATATGCTATGGTCCACATAAAAATCTTCTTCCAGGGGTTCATGAAGTTCCAGGTCGCGTGCGTAAATATTATCGGCGATTTCTTTAAAAACAGGAGCTGCAACGTCCGATCCGTACTGGCGATATCCTTTTGGGTTGTCAATTACCGCAATACAGGAGTATTTGGGATCATCTGCAGGGAAAAATCCAACAAATGAGGTATAGTAACTCCTTGAGTACCTGCCATTGACCAGCTTCTGAGAGGTTCCTGTTTTGCCGGCGATGGGATAATGGCTGTGTTTGATATTGGATGCCGTGCCCTCTTCAACTACTGCCCTGAGCAGTATTTTAACTTTATCCAGGGTTTCGTCAGAGCATATTTTCTTATTTAAAACGGCGGATGAAAACTGATGCTTCCGGACACCGGCTTTCATTGTTGCCTTAACGATCACAGGCTGGATCATTTTACCTTCGTTGGCAATGGCATTATAAAAAGTGAGGGTTTGCAAGGGTGTCATGGTAAGTTCATGTCCGATGGACATCCAGGGCAGGCTAACGCCACTCCATGTTTTATCCGTAGTATCCTTGATGTAGGGATGGCCTTCTCCAACCATCTGAAAACCAACGGGATTGCCCAGGCCTATATCATTCAAATGATTGATGAACCGCTGGGGGTTATTGCCAAAGTGGGCCTGGACAAGTTTAGAAATGGCGATATTGCTGGATTTGGCAAAAGCATCCTTTACGGTGATCTTCCCAAAACCACCGGGTTTATGGTCCGGCATGATGCGGTCGTAGTACTGGTAGGTGCCTTTTTCTGTTTCAATACTGTCGGATAATGATATATTCGTCTCCTCCAGTAAAGCAATTATTGATGCCAGTTTAAAGGTGGAGCCGGGTTCGGTTAATCCCTGGCTTCCAACTGCGTAATTATAGATCTCCGCGTACTGCCCATTACTGGTTCTGCTTAGATTGCTGATGGCCTTGATCTCTCCTGTCTTAACCTCCATCACCACAACACAGCCATAATCCGCTTCATGTTCCATCAGGCCTCTCAGTAGAGCACTTTGAGCTACATCCTGGAGATTAATATCAATGGTTGTTAGTATGTCCAGCCCATCCTCAGGCCGAATTTCTGAACCATCATAGATCTGCCTCCAGCGTCCGCCGGCGACTTTTCTGAATAAAGCCTCTCCATCTTTGCCTGCCAGGTATTTATTAAAGCTGTATTCAAGACCAGCCCCTTCATTATTCTGATTGACATAACCTATGGTTCGATAACCCAGGTAAGAAAAAGGATAAAAACGTTTGTCAATTTTTTCAAAAATTACGCCCCCTTTCATTCTTCCTTCCCGGAAGACAGGCCACCGGGCGAGTGATTTTTTATCCTGATAGGTGATCTCATCCCTGTTCAGGATAAGATATTCCCGTCCTTTGAGCCGTGCGCTTTCGATCAACCGTTTATAATCGGAAGGCCTTTTATCCTTGAAAAACCGGCTCAGCAGCAGGGAGAGGGAATCGATATTGCTTTTAAAAAGATCATCGGAGGCTACCGTGGGATCGAAAGCAAGCCTGTAAAAAGGTAATGAGGTAAGCAGCAGACTGCCATTATCGGAATAGATATTGCCACGTGTTGCTTTGATGTTCCGGTATTGAAGACCTATTTCATCTGCCATCGTCTTCCACCGCTCTCCTTCAATAAACTGCAGGTGGACAATGCGATATAATACGGCGATTCCAAATATCAGGAATGCCAGAAAAACAACTCTTACCCGTAGTAATATCGATTTTTTAATATTCACCTTCTTTGACTATTATTTTTACCGGTGGTATATCATTTTCCTTAAGCCCAAGGGCTTTTACCTTGGCAGCTACCTCCGACTGTTTCGAAGAATACATATAATAAGCTTTCAGGGAGGTGTAATCGGCTCTTAGTTCTTCCACCTGGGTTTCCAGTTTTTCTATTTTCCGGGTGGTTTTTTCCGCATAATGGTTATTGCCAATATAAAATATCGTTAAGAATGTGATGAACATGATCTGCGGTACATATTTTAAAGGGATGCCTTCCACCAGCAGATTGTCCATCTGAATGGCATTCTGGATCCAGGAAAAGATGCTCTCTTTTCCTGATTGCCTGTCTTTTTTGGATTTATAGGTATTCGCTCCCATAATCAGATCTTTTTACCGATTCTCAGTTTAGCACTTCTTGACCTTGGATTCACCCGTACTTCATCTTCTGATGCTGTAATAGGTTTTCTATTAACAGCCTGAAATGGTTTAATAACGTTTCCATACAGGTCCTTTTCTTCCTGTCCACTGAAAGCACCTTTGTTAATGAAGTTTTTCACCAAACGGTCTTCCAGTGAATGATAGGACAGGACAACCAGCCTGCCATCTTTTTTTATCAGGTCCACCGATTGTTCCAATAATGATTTTAAAGCTTCTATTTCATCATTTACTTCGATTCGTACGGCCTGGAATACTTGTGCAAGGTATTGATTGCTTTTTCTGGGAGGGGCCAGGCTTCTGATGGTATCAACCAGGGCTTCAGTTGTTTCGACCGGTTCATTGATGCGCCGGCTTACGATAGTATGGGCCAGTCTTGAGGCATTTTTTATCTCTCCGTATTTACGGAAAATTTGCTGTAATTTTTCTTTACTGTAATTATTTATGACTTCCCAGGCAGAGTTTTTATTATCCTTATCCATGCGCATGTCAAGGTTTCCTTCAAATCGAGTTGAGAAGCCCCTTTCGGGCCTGTCGATCTGATAGGAAGAAATACCAAGATCGGCCAGTAGACCGTCTATTTTTGATATGCCATATGATCTCAGATATCTGTTCAAATATCTAAAGTTTGCAGGGATGAAGGTAAACCTGTTATCCCCTGTGTGCGTTATATTCTTTTCTGCTTCCATATCCTGGTCCATGGCGATCAACCTTCCCTTTTTCATCATTTTTAATATTTCATTCGAATGACCGCCACCCCCATAGGTTACATCCACATAAATACCTCCTTCTTTAATATCCAATCCCTGGATACATTCCGACAATAGTACAGGAACATGATATTTCATGGCTGTCAGATATCCAGGTATTTCTGAACTTTTTCAGAAAACTCACCCTGATCTTTATAAAGCTGTTTGGTATAAAGTTCGGGGTTCCATAGCTCAACCTTATTTCCCATGCCTACTACAATCACTTCTTTTTCAAGCTGTGCATAATTAAGCATGGTTCTGGGTATTAAAAAACGGCCGGAATTATCCAACTCCACGATCGAATTGCCCCTGAAAAAGTTCCGCTGAAGTCGGCGGTATTCAGGATTGAATTCACTTAACCCGGCCACTTTTGAATAAATTTTTCTAAATTCCAGCATTGGGTATACGATAAGGCATTTTTCAAACCCTAAACTGACAACCAGCTCTTTTCCGGAACTTTCGGGCAGACCGGCTTTGATACGGGCAGGAAAAACAAGCCTTCCCTTGGCATCGAGTTTGCATTCATATTCACTAGTAAAAAATGCCATCTACCGGATATTATTTACATCTATTCAATTACAAATATAGAAAAACAAATGGCATAGTCAACCACTTTTCGCCACTTTGCCCCACTTTTTTGTAAAATTTAAGAAAAATCACGGGAATGCACTACTTTTAAGGGAAAAATTATCATTTATAATCTATATAATATAACAAAAACAATATATAATGTTATTATATAAAGTAGCCGGGGTTGAAATTTCTAAAAAAAATGAAATCCAATTTTAAAATAATGCAAAATTGATCTTTTTGTCAGCCTTTTAACTACCTAAAACCGGGGTGGGAGAAAGTGGGTTATATTTGTCAGGTCTTTCGAACCGGGTATGGGGTGTTTATCAATTGGGAATAACGCTTTAATGTTCATGAATTATGAAGGTATTGTTTCGTTGGGTTTTTGTTTTTCTGATCATTACTTCCTGTGGTAAAATTCGTCGGGGCATTGACCAGCCAATGATACAACCCGGCCAATGGCGAGGTATAATCTTTATTCAGGGCCAGGAACTACCTTTTAATTTTAAAATCGGGTTGGATAAGGAAAGCAGGATGGATATTGTATTAATCAATGGGGAGGAAAAGATCATTATTGATGACGCCTTCATCAAAGATGATTCACTTTATATTCCGTTACATATTTTTGATGCAACAATTATTGCTTCAGTATCAGGTCATTCTATAAACGGCTGGTGGCAGAAAAACTACCTCGGGGATTATAAGCTGCGTTTCAGTGCGGAATACGGCCAGGATTATCGGTTCTCGGAAAGTCCTGATGCCACCGGGGTTGACATAAGCGGTACATGGGAAGTATATTTTAAAGACAGGCTGGATTCAACGCTTGCTGTGGGAATATTTAACCAGACAGCCAGTCAGGTGGAGGGAACTTTTCTGACCTCCACCGGTGATTATCGTTATTTGGCTGGAGAAATAGACGGAAGGATTTTAAAGCTTAGCGCCTTTGACGGGGAACATGCTTTTTTGTTTTCTGCTGAATTAACCGATACTGGTTTATTGAAAGGTGATTTCTGGTCAGGGAAGAGCTGGCATCAAGAATGGTATGCCCGAAAAAATGAAGCCATCGAATTGCCGGACCCGTATTCAATGACTTATCTGAAGGAGGGATTTGATCGTGTTGATTTTCTTCTCCCTGACCTGGAGGGGCGAATGGTTTCTCTTTCAGACGAAAAATTCACAGGTAAGGTCGTAATTGTTCAAATATTTGGAACCTGGTGCCCCAATTGTATGGATGAGACCCGGTTTTTGTCAAATTGGTATAAGGAGCACAAGGATGATGAGGTGGAGATCGTAGCCCTGGCTTTTGAGCGCAGGAATGATCCTGTTTATGCAAAAGAGCGGATCAACAGAATGAAAGACCGGTTCGGGACAGATTATAATTTTCTTTTTGCAGGAATAGCGGATAAGCATCATGCTTCTGAGGTATTGCCGATGCTTAACCAGGTAATTTCTTTCCCTACCACCATTTTTATTGATAAGAGTGGCAGGATCAGGCGCATACATACTGGTTTCAGCGGGCCGGGAACCGGGAAATATTACGAAGAATTCGTGGAAGAATTTAATTTATTTATGGACAAACTTTTATCTGAATAGATTTTCTATCCTTTAAGCACAGCAATAACTTCATCCCGGCTTACATTGGCAAAGAAGTTATTTTCATGATCCCATTCCACTTTTCTGCCCAGTTTTAAGGAAAGTGTTCCCATATGTGCTGCGATGGCTTCTTCAAAACCATAGTCAATATGGCAGGCCGGTAATCTGTTCGCTCTAATGCTGTCCAGCCAGTCAGCGATATGCAGATGGGTAACATCCACTCTCTTCCCATCCCTGAAGGTATATAATAATCCTTTACTGGCAAAATACCTTTCTGTTGCCGAGGTGATTGCATCCAGACCTTCTGCGCCTGAGGTATAGGAAAACAGCGGTAATTCCAGGTCGATCTTTCCTTCCCGGATCATCTTTTCATACCTTGTTGACCGGCGATCAGGGTAGACCATCAGCGTATTGCCTACTTCCATGGTGGCGTCGTGGCCCATGATCATATTTGGCCGGTTGTGTTCATTTGCCAGGGTGGCGCTGTATTGAAAAGTCATATCCTTTTCAGGATATTCAAAGAGTACATTGAACACATCCGGCACCTCCCTTCCGTCCTTAAAAAAATAAATACCGCCCGATGCAGACACATACCGGGGAATGCCCAGGTCAAGGATCTGATTGATAGCGTCGTAATCATGGGTCAGCAGATCCCCACTGAGACCTGTACCATAGGCCCAGTATTTTCTCCATCTGAAGAAATGGTCTTTGTTGAAAGGGACTTCAGGAGCATTGCCAAGAAACAATTTCCAATCGATAGTGTCAGGGCTTGCCTCAGGATGGATAGGATATTGCCAGGCACCGTTGGGAGAATTACGGTTAGTGTTTGTCTGGATCATGGTGATCTTGCCGAGTACTCCCTGCCTAATCAGGTCTTTTGCCTTACCATAACTTTCGGTCTGACGGAACTGGTGTCCCAGTTGAAATACTATCCCGGTTTTTTTAACGATATCCTGCAGATCGTAGGTCTCCTGCATCTTATGTGTCATTGGTTTTTCCACATAGACATGTTTCCCTGCTTTTGCAGCTTCGATAGCCATGGGAGCATGCCAGTGGTCCGGTGTGGCGATGATCACAGCATCGATATCATCAGCGTGGATAAGATCTTCCCACCGGTGATATTTTTTCGGCTGATGGCCATAGTGACTGACTGTTGTAAAGGCTCTCTCCGCTTCAATATCGAAAATATCGCAAACACCATTATATACTATGTTGAGGTCTTCCTGGGAATTAAAGGTTTCCATGGCAATATTTATCCCGGACTTTTCAGCTCTTTCCTGTTGTGTTTCCATCCAGCTTTCAGAAGCAAAACCGGAAGCCCTTACTAATTGTTCCCCCCGTATGCCAAAACCTATGATCCCCAGCCGAATCTGGCGTTCACGATTTACGGGAGAAGGTTGCCCGGAAGGATCTATCCGGGAATTAACCCCTATCTCTGATAAGACATCAGATTTAAGGAAGCGGTCATATTTTCTTTTTTTATAAGCGCTGTATAAAACACCGCCAACAGCAGGTAATGTGGCTAACCCCTTCAATAGGTCTCTTCTCGATAGTCCGGATGATTGCTCCCCGTCTTTAGCTTTTTTATCTTTTTCCTCCATGATATATCCTTCTTTATTATTTTCTGAGTTGATAAATTAGCCTGTCGAGGCCGACCAGGCGACTGTTTGGAAATACAAGATTGATTGAAACGGCTACAATTTCAATAAGGTTTTTATTGATAAGCAGATAACTTCCTTCACCGGGCGCATCGTATGTGTAGCCAATCATTGGCGGATGTGAAAGATAGTACAGGCCAATCAGCAGGATTGCTCCGATACTGGCGGCTTTCTCAAAAAGCCCGGCCATCAGACAGAAACCGATGATCATAAGCCCCCATATATTCAGCGTATCAGCTACCTGAAGCAGGGTCGTATTATTAGCAATTGTATAAAAGACTTCTGCAAATAGCCCTTTTGAATCCAGTAAATATCCTACTGACGACCAATCCGGATTGATTACCTTGGCGAACCCTTCGTAAAAAATATGCCATCCGATAACTACTCTGAGTATGACCAGTATGGATAATTGGCCAGTAGAATAGTTTGGCGTTTTTAATGATTGGAATTCATTACTCATGTTTAAAAAATGTTAAGTACAAAAATATTGCCAAATATATTCGATAAACGACTAAACAGGGAATGATAATTATATAAATATTTGATCGCAAAGTTAATTATATGAACGGTCGTTTTTTTATTTGAATAATTGTTCTGCACCGTACAAAAGTGTCCGTTATAGGACATGTTCCGGGCTTGAATTATTTGTAACTACCATGTAATCAGCTATTTATTTTTCTGGTATTGTAATTGCTAAACCAAACAAAAAGAGAGCTGTATAAATTTTTATCATGAAGAATCAAGACATTCCAATCCAATCGAAATATAGAAAGTGGATCAAACGAATATTTCTCGCGATCTTTTCAATACTGGTCCTGTTTTCTTTTTGCACCGTACTAGATGGTCATCATTCCAATACTTTAAATAAGAATAGAGAGATTGTCGATACAGAAAATATCCATCAGGATGGCATTTCCCCTATCGCTTTAACGACCATGCCTTTTATTCTTGCCATTAAACATCTGATCGTAAATCGGGAAGAGTAGTTTACATTAGCAATGCTATAAAGCCCAATTTTATATATTTTATTGTAAACGGGGAGATGGAGAATGGAGAATGGAGAATGGAGAATGGAGGATGGAGGATGGAGGATGGAGGATGGAAGAATGGAGGATGGATGAATGAGGATGGAAGGTGGTGATGAGGATGGGGTTATGGGTTTGGGCATACACACATTTTTAATTTTTGCCGAAGGGATATCTTAGCCTATTCATCAACATTCATTATACGACATAATTTTAAGATATATATAGTTAATATTCAATGAAATACTTCACCAGGTTAGGCATAAACATTTAATTTTTAATTCCCCTGATAAACTGTATCTTCGCCCCCCCCAAATTTCATCCTACAGGAATAAGCTTTTAATAATTCAGCCCCCCTTGTTTTCATGGTATTTCATTTTGAAGAAGAGAATTTTTATTAAATTCTTAAATCCGATTTGCTTTTTTAATAATAAAATAGAAAATTCAGCAAAGTTTTTTTCAACAGATAATAACCAAAACAATTTTTTATGGAAAAGCAAGAAGTACAGGCCCGCGTAAAGAAGGTAGTATCACAGGTATTGAAAATGGATGAAAACGAGATCGCAGATAATGCGAACTTCATTTTTGATCTGGGTGCTGATTCCATGCAAAGTCTGGAACTGGTAGCCGGATTCGAAGAGGAGTTTGATGTAGAAATGGATCAGGATAAAGCCCTGGAGATTCAATCCATCGATGGGGCGGTTGATTTCATCAGTGGATACCTGGAATAGGAGCCCTTCATCATAGAGGCAAACAATACTGTT
>CAZYDB010000026.1:18279-24224 GCA_964645995.1 uncultured Roseivirgaceae bacterium | reverse complement strand
ACAGCAACGGTCTGTTGGTATGAAATATACCGACATTATCAACACCCATACTGATAAGTTTATCGATATCCTCCATTTCAAGATGATCGGCTATCTGGATACGGTCAGCCTGATGCATTTTTAATATCCTGTCCCGCAATTTCATAAATAAACTTCTGTATTCTTCAATGGGAATCACTAACTCTTCCACAGGCACTCTCAATAAACTGTACAGGTCGATTTTTCGGTACTTTTTCCTGATCAATTCAAACCCGGTAAAAGCAGCGAGATGTGACGCAGAACACCGGGCCAGGCGATGAAATTCAGATACAATTTTTTCGCTTAGCATGCGTGTATATTCACCCTCCCGTTGCGGGTCTTCAACTATGTTGCCCCGGAACCGGAAATATTCCGAAATATCAATTTTATTGCAATTTCTATCCAGGCTGTTGCCCTCATCATCTACAGGATTACCCAAGAGATCCATCCCTTTCCCAATGGTTACCGACATATCAGATCCATGGGTGAAAAACTGTATCAGAAATGAAACAATCTTATAAGATGAAGCATATTTGTCCGATTCAAGATAATAACGTTCCTGCCCTTTCTGGGCCAGATAATCAGATATCAGGCCCGCCGCTTCAAGAACAAAATTATAGTTCAATACCACAGGAACCACAAATATCTTTTGGGGAGGGTTGCGCTCAGCCTTCTGAAAATTAATCCGCTGTGACTCCATGGCTGTGCTTAATAACCCTAATTTTAGTTTCGACTCTATCTTTCCGGATCTTGATCTTGTTCCACCAGGGAAAAAAAGACTATGACAACCTTTCTGCAATGCTAAATTGGAATACATCTTTAATGATTCCAGATAGATCATATTCTTTTTCCTCCGGTCTACCTTGTAGGCACCAAGACTGTTCATAAAATATGCGAAAATAGAAATATTGAAAAGGTTGAGTCCGGCGCCATATATAAAAGGCGGTAACCCCAGGGAGTGGATAACGAAGCCGATAGTAATGCTATCAAGGTTGCTGAAATGTGTGGGCACCATCACGATTGTGCCTATTTTGGCAAGTTTCCTTAAATGATCCGTTTCTCCCCTGATATGAATCTTATCCAACAAAGTAAGCTTACCCCGGAAAAAGGCCCGGAAACTTCGGAATTTAGCAGCGTTCAATAACCTGGCGAACCCAAAGGTGACCATCGATCGTGCCATCCGATAATGAGAAGATTTGAAGTTGCCGGCAATCTCATTGACGTAACGGGCAATGATCTCCATTAAAACATCACTGGAGATCTCCTCTACATGGCTTCCTTTATAATGTGTGCGGACCAGTTTCTTTTTTACATCGGACCAGAAAAGGGTTTCATCCTCCGGATCCACCTTCCATGGATTTTCCTTCACCCGGAACCGCTCTTTAAATAAGGTAATCTCAATCTCTTCCCGAAGCATCTCCGGGCTGCTCCTTAATTCCCTGATCCTTTTATAACTTTCCCTGATCACTTCATCGATAAACTCTTTCCGGTTTCTGCTTAACCTCACTACCGGCCAGTCTTCCGGACCGGGAAGGATAGGATCATATTGCTTCCGGACGGTTTTTTCATCTTCTCCCATAGAGGAACAAAATTATCTAAAAATTAATCAGTTTATCTCATTTGATCTTTTAATTCTATGATCTCACGGAAAGTTGTCATTGTATAAATTCCGATTACCGATCCGGGATTGATCTGACCCTGGAAAAATGGGAATAATTGACTGGAGTGGCCGGTTCTCCTGTATTTTAACTCAGAACCCGCTTGAAGGGGATCGATGGCGATAATTTTAACATTTTCCCGGCCTTGGGCCAGATGATCAATTACCTGACTATACGAATAAAGCGCGAATTCATTCGGGTCATTATTTAATTGCTCAATAAGTGCTGACTGAGATATTGCCCCGGGAACCAACGCATAAACTGCTCGTATATACGGTGTGGCTTCCTTCCTATACTGATTGAAGAAAGCAACAAAGGCTTTAAGGTTATCCGTGATTCCGGATAAAGGGATGTCATGGTGGCCGGTATTATGATAAACGGTGAGGGCGGGATACCCAAGCCATCCGATATAAAAAGCAAAGACACCACTGATTATCAATACAAGGGCCATAACAGGATGAAAAAATCCACTGAAAAACCCTGCTATGATGAGAGGCGTAAAAACGCCGCTGAAAACGATTGGGATCAATAGTTTTCGCTGATTGAAAGAAAGTTCTTTTATGCTAAGCAATAGCCAATCCATTTGCTTCTTTTTGTAATTGATAATCAGCCGCTTATCGGTAAGTTCCAGCTTTTTGTTCTCCTTTCCCTCTTCAAAAAGATAACATTGGGCAATATTACGTTCTGTTTCCAACAAATTTAAAATGATTATCAAACCGGTTAATACCTGAAGTTTTTCCTTTTAGCCAATGAGTTGAACGGTAATATAAAAATTTTAAAAAAAACAAGTGGTATTGGAGGATTTTTTCTTTAAAATTTGTTATTAATAGTATTCGGATCAAGGAAAAAATATGGGTATTAAAGTTGGTGTGGCAAAACAGACATTAGGGGTGCTCCTTTTTACAGGATCGATGCTGTTGCCGGCAATTTGTTTTTCACAGGTAGAACAACCTGAAAGATATGAAATTGAACTTGATTATTATGATGATGCCTTTACTACGGTATCGGTTGAAAAATATGGTATCGTCCTGACAAGAGAAATTCGTGAAAAGTTTGAAAAGGGCAAGACGCCCTGGGAGTTTATCGTGCTTGATTCGGCCCTGCGGGAAAGGTACATAGCAGAGATCTATATCAGTTATGGGTATGAACTTACCGGTTACGACAATTTAAAAAACAAAGCCTATTTCCTTTTTCAATTTTCACCCACGCGCACAGAAGGAGATATTATTATTGAAATAGATATTCTGACCGGACTTTATTATGTCTATGAAGTTAAAAGAACAATCAATATTCAATTAACCGAGTTTGAGATCATCAACAATTCTGCCATATTTGGAGGGTATTTTAATGGGCGGCCTACCGTTATTCAGTATTTTTTCGAAGAAGGAAAGACTAAAGTGTGGCCGGGTTTCTATTTTGAAAAAAGCCGCCTTTTACAGGTTGATGTCGACGATCAAACCGGGCTGACCACCGTTATTTCATCGATACGCTCCAGGGATCGAAAAAGCACCATCGCAATCAGAAAATTCCGCGCTGACGGTGAAATGATAGAAAATTATGATCTGGAACCAGAAGAAGATACCAACCTGCTGGATGCACGCAATGTTTCTCTTAATGCTGATGCGGACATCATAGCCGGCACGTACTCCAATAAAGGAACCAAATATTCCAGAGGCATTTTTATGGCTCATATGAACCGGACAGGACAACAGAAGATTGAATATTATAATTATGGAGATCTGGATAATTTTTTCAGTTATATGCGGGCTAAGCGGGAACAAAGGGTGAAAAATCGAATCAAAAGAAAAAAAATAAAAGGTAAGAAGCTCAGGTTTAACTACCGCCTTCTTATTCATAACATCATTCCCTATAAAAATAATTATATCCTGTTGGGTGAAGCCTATTATCCCAAATACAACAGCTATCAGAGTTATGGTTCGATGTATAGTTATTATCCAACCCGGAATAACTATAACAATATGTATTTTGAAGGCTACCGGTATACCCATGCGGTAGTCATTGGATTTGATCAGAAAGGAAACCTGCTCTGGGATAATAGTTTTGAGATCAATGATGTTACCAGTTATCAGTTAAAGCAATTTGTTCATGTCAATACAAGAAAAGATGATATTGTTCTTCTTTATAATTATGAAAATACTATTCGCTCCAAGTTGATCCGGGGAAATGAAGTACTGGAAGGCAAAACGCTAAATGATGTCAGCCTGAGATTCCAGGACGATGAAGTAAAAAGCAATGATTCTGAGTACGGGGGACTGGAAAGATGGTACGATGAGAAATTTTATGTATATGGCATACAGAAAATAAAAAATTTAAAGGACAGGGGCGTAAAATTAAACAGGCGCGTATTTTTTATTAATAAAATTATATATAATTAGTCAATAAGTTTTTTATGTTTGTAACTGATTGAAGCACGCTCTTGACTTTTTAGATTTTTCCATGCAGAAAAAACTACTTCTTGATAATCAATTATTTGAAATTACCATACAGCGGTTATGCCACCAATTAATTGAGAATCATGGGCATTTCGATGAGGTAGTAATTATCGGTCTCCAACCCCGGGGAATTTTCCTGGCAGACCGGATCAAGTCTAACCTGGACAGAATCCTGAACAAGAAAATCCCTCTCGGATATCTGGACATCACTTTTTACCGGGATGATTTCAGGCGAAGGGATAAGCCAATTAAAGCCAACGCCACTAATATGCCTTTTATCATTGAAGATAAGAAGGTGATTCTGATCGATGATGTCTTATTCACAGGCCGGTCAACAAGGGCTGCCTTGGATGCAATGACGGCTTTTGGCAGGCCGCAATTGGTTGAATTACTCGTTCTGATTGAAAGAAAATACACCCGTCATCTACCCATTCAACCTACATATATCGGACGCAGCGTTAATACGATGCAATCTCAAAGGGTGGAAGTGGAATGGAAGGCACAGGGCGCTAAAAATGATCATATATGGTTAATCAGTAAAACCGATACCTAATGCCCAGTCTCAGCGTAAACCATTTACTTGGAATAAAAAATATCACAAAAAAAGACATTGAACTTATTTTTGAAACTGCGGATTACTTTAAAGAAGTCATAAACAGACCCATAAAAAAAGTCCCCTCTCTGCGAGACATCACTATTGCCAATGTGTTTTTTGAAAACTCCACCCGTACCAGGATCAGTTTTGAACTTGCTGAAAAAAGACTTTCTGCCGATACCGTAAACTTTTCATCATCAACAAGTTCGGTAAAAAAAGGAGAAACGTTACTCGACACGATCAATAATATTTTGGCTATGAAAGTTGATATGATCGTCATGCGACATGCCAGTCCGGGTGCTCCTCATTTTTTATCAAAGCACATCAATGCCAACATTATTAATGCTGGTGATGGCACCCACGAGCATCCCACCCAGGCATTGCTCGACAACTTCTCTATCAGGGAAAAATTTGGCGATGTTGGTGGTAAAAAAGTAGCTATAATTGGTGATATCCTTCATTCAAGAGTTGCGATCTCCAATATTTATGCCCTCAAAAAACTGGGCGCCGAAGTGATGGTCTGCGGACCTAACACTTTACTGCCAAGATATATCAGCCAACTAGGTGTAAAAGTTGAATTGGAAGTTAAGAAAGCACTTGAATGGTGCGATATAGCCAATGTGCTCAGAATTCAACTGGAAAGACAGCAGATTAAATATTTCCCGTCATTGCGGGAATATTCATTGTATTACGGCATAAACAAAGCACTTCTTGACCAACTAAAAAAACCGGTCACGATCATGCACCCGGGACCGATCAACAGGGGTGTTGAACTGAACAGTGATGTTGCAGATTCTGATTCATCTCTAATACTTCACCAGGTGGAAAATGGCGTGGCAGTCAGAATGGCGATTTTATACCTGTTGGCCTCAAATAAAACCCCTTTGGTCAAATAAAAACAATTAACCAATTGTACTGTTGCGAGATCTGAAAAAATACACCTGATCAGGCTACATAAAGCTAACAGAATACCCTCTCCGTAAATAAATGAATTCAGGAAAATTGTGTCTGACAATTAATAACTTATGATTAATTTATTCAATTAGTTGACAATAGATTCCTGAATAATCAGGATTAATATGAAAATATAGAAATTGTAAATCCTTGAAGGTCTAACCTGAAAAATTCACGAATTGTTCACCCTATCGGGCTAATGGAGCATCCCGATAAAATCGGGGTGCTCCATCAGGGTTAACCTGGCGAAGTATCTTATTGAATATC
>CAZYDB010000026.1:1026-18269 GCA_964645995.1 uncultured Roseivirgaceae bacterium | reverse complement strand
CAACAAAAATTTATGAATAGGTAGGCTAAAAAGAAATTAATTAATATTTTGAAAATTAAAATAATTTGACAAACTTAAAAAATTGAAATTTTATCTTTATTTTATTATTTTAATGCCATCGAAATTAATAACTTTAAAACAAATAATTATCTTCAATTATGAATAATGAAACATACCTGAAATTCCTCGATGTGTGGAATAATGTAATGGTTATAGGTAGTATTATTCTACTACTGGGAGCTATTTTGGTATTTATCTACCATCGTATACGCGTTGCTTCATTCAAAGATCCAAAAAAGAAATATGATTATTTGAGTGAAAATGACATTAATATGCAAATGAGAAGTATATGGTTATTTGCAGGTGCTGTATTATTCCTGTTAAATACAACCTATAAAGCAACCATGGAAATTCATTATGTTTGGTTTATTGTTCGGTTCTTTATTACATTCTGTATTTCGACACTTGTTGTATATATTTCCTATTTGCTCTATAAATTTTCTTACCCTTCCACCCTGGATACCAAACTTAAGGAATTAAGGTACAAACCAAGAATTTCATCGAGCGGTAATGAAATGCGTCTTTTAAGTGAGGAGGAAGAAGATGTTCATTTGGATGAGGGAATGCAGGCTGAAGAAGAAGTTTTCTCGGTTGATTATGATGTATGGGTTGACGAAGCTACCGGAGAAATAAAAATTGAAAAATACGCCGGCAGGCTGGAGGCCTCTAAATGCAACACCTGTGGATTCTATACTATGAAGCTGATCAATGAAGAAATCGTTGAACCGGCTACCACTACCAGTGACGGTGAAATGATACAGCGTTTTGTATGCACGTATTGTGGTGCAAAACGTACCAAGCCAATGAAGATTGCCAAACTGGAAGAAGGACAGGAATTCAAACTGCCGGAAAAAATGAAATTCAAGGGTGGTAAACAAATTGAGGCCCTTAAAGTTGAGGTCTTCATGAGTGACGGTACCTCCAAAGAATTTGAATTCCAGAATACCCAAGAGACAAGCAAGTTTCTGAACCAGTACCAGGAAGATTTGGATAAGGAAAACGCGTTATTTAAAGGATAACAGGACATTTGTAAATAAAAAAAGCAGGTCGTAAAAACCTGCTTTTTTTATTTACGCAGAAGCGTTCAATTCTTTTCTTAGAAGATCCATATCCCGTATCAGAAACCGTCTTCTGTCAAAATTGATCACATTCCTTTCTTTTAATTCGTTCAGCACAGTGGTTACTGTTTGCCTGGACGTGCCTGTTAAACTGGCAATATCTTTATGGGTCAGGTGGTTTTTAAACATTGTTTCGTATCCCACTTTCTTTCCTTTCTCCTCAGCCATTTCTTCCAGAAACTCAACGATTCTGGTTCTCGCATCTTTAAAAACAAGTGATTCGATCCTTCTTTCCAGCCTGGTGATCCGCAATCCGATCAACTTGATAATCTTTAAATTTAAGGGTTTGCTTTTAGCCATCATTTCCTGCAGGTCCTCTATACTCATGGGGCAAACGGTCGTATCATCATCCAGCGCCTGAGCAAAATCACGCCTCCTTCTCTCCCCTGCCAATGCCAGTTCACCAAATATTTCACCTTGTGATAAAATAGCTTTAACAATTTCCCTGCCGTCATCTTTGTAACTGGCGATCTTCACCCGGCCGGAGGCAATCAGATAAATATACTGTGAAGGTTCATCTTCAAAATAAATGTATTCATTCTTTTTGAAGTGATGCAAGGTATGTTTTTCCTGCATTTGAGGAACCTTGTGCGGACACAAGACCTCGTACAAATCAACTTTTTCGAAATACCATAAATCACTTTCTTTATTCATGAGGATACACAATCGGTTTACTGTTACTATAACGATCTAATAGTATTTAAGTTTTATAGATTCAGGAATTGAATCTGCGAAAAGGACTCAAACGCTCAATTAATTTATAATTGAATTGATACAAAATTAAGTAAATCAATGAAAAACAGGTTATTGCCGCAGAGGAAAAGAATACCGCCGGAAAATTTAACGGATTATTCTGATAAATCCAGGAGGAGATCATGGCGCCCGCCCCAATACCGAGTTCAAGGGCTATAAACATCGTAGCCATTCCCCTTCCCCTGTGCTGGTCATCACTCAGGTCAACGGTCCACGCAAATGAAGTAGGTGAACCTATTCCTATCCCTATCCCATAAATAGCTGCTGAGATATAGAAAAGTAAAAGATTCGATGCAAAAGCTGTAAAAATCAGGGCTGTTATGATGGTGACAGAAGCAATGATCAGTACCGGGACGCGCCCGATCTTATCGGAAGCTTTGCCGGCAAAAATACGGATCAATAAGGACGCAAGCGGAAATATGGCGAAATACTCACCTTTGTTGGACAGACCCAGATGCATACTTAAATCAGGAACAATCGTTAAAATAGCTCCGAAAGCAAAAACATTGAACATGAGCACAAAAGATGACGGAAACACCCGCGGCTCCAGTATATCTTTCCGGGATATTTTTAATAATCGAAAACGGAATCGGCTGCGATCTTTTAAGGTTTCCTTCATCCCTATTAATACGATAATGGAAACAAATGCAAGAGCTGATGATGAATAAAACATAAACTCCAGGTTAAAATTCAGCGCAAGAAAACTACCCAGGACAGGTCCTGATGCCATGCCAATGCTACCGAAAAACCCCAGAATACCCATCGCCTCCCCTCTTTTGTTAAATGGTGCGATATCAGCTACATAGGCTGAAGTGGCTGTCGGCTTGAAACCGGTCGACATCCCATGAAATAGTCTTAAAAGTAAAAAACCGGCAATCGTCCCCAATACCGGATAAAGCAAACCGGCAATAAGACACACTGTCGAACCAAATATCATAATAGGGATCCTGCCCACTTTGTCTGTTAATTTACCGCTGAATGGTCGGGATAAACCGGCAGTCAATGTGAATAATGCAATGATGAGCCCTTTATAATCCCCGCCCCCCAGAGATGTTAAATAAGCGGGCAGCTCAGGGATGATCATATTAAAACTGGCAAAGAAAAAGAAGGACCCCAGACATAGAAGCCAGAATTGATAATTATATATACTCGTTTCTCCGGTAATCAATGATCAGAATTTTATGAATTGACCGCAAAGCTATTCAAAATCCGCGTCTCAAAAGTGATACCTGTAATTTTTGATGCATTACTGCAATATTTATACTACCTTCAATAAATCTTTTGGTTTCCCATGCTGCTTGTATTACTTGCATTGGCCCCTGCCCTGGTGATTGGATTATATATCTATATCAGGGATAAATATGAAAGGGAACCTCCCTCATTATTGCTCTTATGCCTTATTTCAGGAGGCATAATCACACCTGTAGCAATTATAACCGGCCGGGAATTACAGGATCTTCTTTCGTTCAGCGACTTTTTGGGTCGTTTACTTTATAATGCATTTGTTGTAGCAGCACTCAATGAGGAATTGCTCAAATTCATTGTTTTTATGTCGCTGATCTGGCATAACAGAAATTTTAATGAAAAGTTTGATGGAATTGTATATGCCGTATTTATATCCCTTGGATTTGCAACAGTCGAAAATCTTATATATGTATTACAGAACGGATATCAGACAGGTATAATCAGAGCTATTACTGCTGTTCCGGGTCACGCACTGGATGGAGTGATCATGGGTTTTTTTATTAGCAAAGCGAAGTTTGATCATAAAGTAAAATACAGGTATCTTTTCGCCGCTTTTCTGGCACCCTGGCTCCTCCACGGAACATGGGATATGATGGTTTTCTTCATTCGCGATGGAACCCCCGTCGGATGGTCCGTCGGACTTGTACTTTGGCTGTTTATTGCTTTTTTTGTTCTCCTGTATCAGTTAGGCATGAGGCAAATAAACAAGCTGGTGGAATCATCACCTTTTAAAAAAGATAAAAAGGATAAGTAAATCTTGATGATGAACGCCGCTATGGGTTTTTAATATTGAAACTTTTTCTTTTTTTTTGCCTAAATAAAATTTTACCCCATGAAGTATACTATTGTCCTGATCTTAATTTTTGGCACCCTGCTTTTTTCCTGCCGGCAAAACCCGGAGGGATTTGTCATTGAAGCGCAAATAGAAGGAATGAAAAATGGCACTGCTGTTGTAAAAAGAAGAATAAACAGCGAATTTATGACAATTGATTCTACGATGATCAATAATAATACTTTCAGATTAAGCGGTAAGCTGATCGCTCCTGAGATGTGCTATATCCACCTTAATGACACGCTGCCCTATATAAGATTATTCGTTGAAAATAAAAAAATTACTGTCAAGGCGCATATCGACAGTTTGAGAGAAGCTAAAATTGAAGGCTCTGAAACACAAAATGCACTGGAAGCCTATAATCACCTGCTAAAACCTTTTGATGAAAGACTGAGATCGATCTACCAGCAGTACTCAAAAGCAACTATGGCAAATGATACAGAAAAAATCGACCGGTATGAAAAAGAATTTAACACGGTTTCTGATGAACAGAAAGCCACCTCCCTTGAATTTGTTAATAAAAATTCAAATAATGTATTAGGCCCTTACCTGATTTGGGGTACACTTGCTTATGATCTTGAATTAGAGGAACTTGAAAAGCTGGCCAGCCAATTCAGTCCGGAGATATCGAATTCAATTTATGTGCAACAGATAAACGAGTATATCACAACACTTAAGAATGTTGCTATCGGAAAACCCTTTTCAGAAATCACCCTCCCCGGCCCGGATGGAAAAATTAAGAAGCTGTCAGACCTGAAGGGGAAAATTATTTTGGTTGACTTCTGGGCCTCCTGGTGCGGCCCCTGCCGAAGAGAAAATCCGAATGTGGTCGCCATGTATAATGGTTTTAAAGAGGAGAATTTTGAAATCTTTGGTGTTTCATTTGATGAAAATAAAGAAAAATGGGTGAAGGCTATTGAAGATGATGAGCTGAACTGGAAACATGTTTCTGATTTAAAAGGATGGAATAGTGAAGCAGGAAAAATATATGGCGTTAGATCCATCCCCCATACCGTACTTATCAACAGGGAAGGTATAATCGTTGATAAAAATCTGCGAGGTGATGTGCTTAGAAAACGTATTGAAGAGCTTCTGCAAAGCTAATCCTATTGTTCCGGATCCTTTCTGGCCATAAATAACGGTCGAGCGATAAATTGATCTCCAAAAACGGAGAACAATATCCGGGAAGAAATATGCATGCCCCGACAATGACTTTTATATATTCTTGATCAACCTCAAACCATAAGTAATTAGTATAATACCCCACCCAGATACATTTATTATTCAATGTCTGTTGATCATCCTGCTTTGATAAAAAAAACTTTTATAGCAATGTAACTTGATATAACATATATCGTATAATTATCTGACTGACTGGTCGGTCAATAATAAATTGACATAATGAGCCCAATTAAAATAGATAAAGAAAGCAAGAGAAAAGAAATCCTGATGGCTTCCATCAGGGTTTTTGCCAAAAAAGGTGTCCCAAATACGAAAATGGCGGAAATTGCTGATGAGGCAGGCATCGGAAAAGGCACTATCTATGAATATTTCAAAAGCAAGGATGAGATATTCTATGAATCGTTCAGGTATTTCATGGAAATGACCGATAGTATAATTGCCAATCGCTTAAATAAAATACGGAATCCGACGTTGAAGCTGGAAGCCTGGATTGACGGCTGGCTTGAATCAATGTCAAACTCCATCGATCTGATTGGAATAATGATGGATTACTGGGCAGAAGGAATCCGGTCGAAGAAGAATGATTCCATGGTTAATATCAAAGAAATGTACGAAATATACCGGAAGGCTATAGTGAATATACTTGAAGAGGGGATTTCCATGGGAAAGTTCAAACCGGTCGACACAACAATCACTGCATCGATATTGATTGGAATGCTTGACGGACTTGCACTTCAGTGGATCATGGACCGGAATCTCTTTGGATTTAAGGAAGCTGCAAAAGCTATAAAAGCTTCATTTGTAGATGGGCTTATTATAAACAATCAGGCCAAATAATTATGATAGTTTTTTTTAATTTCTGAAAAGTAAAAATTACAGCAATGGAAATTTTAAAACATTTAAAGCTGCGGAGGCACGATCATCAAGGCTGGATTATCGCGGGGATGCTCGTATTATTTCCGGGGGTTATGTCCCCGGTATTTTGCCAGGATGCTGAAGAGATCATCCGTAAAGTCGATCAGAAAATGCGGGGCGAAACCAGCTACCAGGAAATGGAGATGAAGATTGTAAGGCCGGAATGGGAAAGATCCATATCAATGAAAAGCTGGAGCAAAGGATCGGACCTGGCCATGATTTACATCGCTGCACCTGCAAAGGAAAAAGGACAGGTTTTTCTGAAGCGGGGCACGGAAATGTGGAACTGGGTACCTTCTATTGAAAGGATGATCAAAATACCCCCATCGATGATGATGCAGGGTTGGATGGGATCCGATTTTACAAACGACGACCTCGTCAGGGAGTCTTCTATCATTAAGGATTATCATCACCAACAAATTGGAGAGGAAGTAGTGGGGGGTGACAAATGCTGGAAACTGGAACTGACACCCAAAGAAGATGCCCCAGTCGTGTGGGGAAAGATAATTACCTGGATTGACAAGGATTACAATCAACGCAAGGTAGAATATTATGATGAAGACGGGAACCTTGAAAACACGATGTATCTGAGCGATATCGAAGATATGGATGACCGGAAAATGCCTACACACTGGGAGATGATCCCTGCTGATGAAGAAGGCAAAAAGACAGTAATTAATGTAAATAAAGCTGAATTTAACGATCCGATACAGGATGTATTTTTTTCTCAACAGAACATGAGAAGGGTCCGGTAACCCGGCCTTCGAAAAATATTATTTTAGCAAATAATAATCTTTATGAAATCGAATTTAAAACTGGCTTGGAGAAATCTTTGGAGGAACAAAAGAAGGACCCTGATTACTGTAGCATCCGTTTTTTTCGGGGTTCTATTATCCACAATAATGTCATCCATGCAGGAAGGATCCTACAGCTCAATGATTGACAATGTAGTTAAATTCTATTCCGGGTATATCCAGGTACACGAAGAAGATTACTGGGAAAGTAAAACTATTAATAATTCATTTGTTCCACATGATTCATTGATCAAAAGAATCCATACGGTCGATGAAGTAACCTTGACTGCCCCAAGGCTTGAGTCTTTCGCTTTGGCTTCTGCCGAAGAAATAACAAGGGGCACGATGGTAATAGGCATAGATCCTGAGAAGGAGAAAAAAATCATGGATATCGGCAAATGGCTTGAAAGCGGCGACTATCTTGAAAAAGGAGATGATGGTATTCTGGTCGCTTCTGATCTCGCCAGATACCTTGAACTGGAAGTGGGCGATACCCTTGTGATAATAGGGCAGGGATACCATGGCGCCAGTGCTGCAGGTAAATATCCCATTAAGGGTATAATCAAATTCCCATCACCCGAACTTAACCGGCAGACGCTTTATATGTCACTGGAGCAATGCCAGGAATTCTATTCTGCAGAGAATCTGATTACTGCCCTGGTATTAATGATAGAGGATCAATATGACTTAAACAAAGCCATGAGACAGCTGGAACGAAAAATCGGTTCTCCCTATAGTGTGATGTCCTGGGAAGAAATGCAACCTGAAATGCTTCAAATGATCGAAGCCGATCGCGCCGGGGCCGTCATTATGAAAGCCATCCTGTATATACTGATCGGTTTTGGGATTTTGGGAACGATCATTATGATGATCTCTGAAAGACATCGTGAGATGGGTGTTATGGTAGCCATCGGACTGCAAAGGTTTAAATTATCTGCCATCCTGTTTTACGAAACGGTTTTTATAGGCCTGATCGGTGTATTAGCAGGATTTGCTGGAAGTGTTCCTTTGATCGCCTATTTTTATAATAATCCAATCCCTCTAACCGGGGATGCTGCGAAGACCATGGAACAAATGGGAATAGAGCCTCTCTTATATTTTTCATGGCTTCCATCGGTCTTTTACAACCAGGTAATAACTGTATTTATCATCACGGCAGTTATTGCTATTTATCCGGTATTTATTTCAAATAAGCTAAAGGTACATTTAGCATTACGAGCCTAGTTAAAAAAAATATATCCATATGTTATTTTCAATATCATGGCGTAATATCTGGAGAAATAAACTCCGAAGTTCGGTTATCCTGACCGCCATAGCCCTGGGTATCTGTGCGGGCATTTTTTCCACTGCTTTTTTTAAGGGAATGGCCGACCAGCGAATTGACAAAGCCATAAAAACTGAAATCTCCCATATCCAGGTCCACAGGATAAAATTCAGACAGGCAAATGATATCACCAAATATATGCCTGATGCCTTACCAATAAGAAATGAGATCGCAGCTTTGCCCCAGGTAGCCGGGGTCAGCACAAGGATCATTATATACTCGATGGTGTCCTCTGCAGAGACCGCGGCCGGTGTGAAGATTGCAGGAATACACCCGGAGAATGAAAGAGAAGTAACAAATATTCAGGAAAAACTTATCGAGGGCTCCTATTTTGAAGAAGATAAGCGTAATCCTATTGTTTTAGGAAGAAAACTGGCAGAAAAATTGGATGTAAAGAGGGGATCCAAGGTGGTTCTCACCCTTCAGGATGTGGATAACCATATCGTCGCCGGAGCCTTTCGTATTGTAGGCATCTTCGACACATCAAATAATATGTTTGACGAATCGAATGTGCTGGTAAAAGCCGATGACCTCTCCCGGTTAATGAACCTGCCCAACCAGGCTGCACATGAGATAGCCATACTGACTGAAAATAATAAATATGTAACAATGGTTAAGGAGGAGGCCGAAAAAGTAAGCGGTGAGTACGAGGTATTGACATGGGATCAATTAAGTCCCGAATTAAGTTATCTGACTGAATCAATGGACCTCTACATGTACATATTTATAATAATCATTCTTTTCGCCCTGTTATTTGGCATCATTAATACCATGTTGATGGTCGTACTTGAGCGGGTTAAAGAAATTGGAATGCTTATGGCTATCGGAATGAATAAATTGCGAATATTTTCAATGATCATAATGGAAACTGTAATGCTCTCCTTTATAGGCGGTATCATAGGAGTTGGCCTGGGGGCTCTTGTTTCCCATTATTTTGAGCGTCACAGGATCGACCTGTCATTATGGGGAGAAGCGTACCAGGATCTTGGCTATGATCCTTTTGTTTACACAAGCCTGGAGTTTTCCTTACTTGTCAATGTTACCATACTCGTTATTATTACGGGAGTCATTGCCAGTCTTTATCCTGCTTATAAAGCTTTACAGAATGACCCGGCAGATGCCTTAAGAATAGAATAGATGTTTACACTGATAAAAATATTATCATGAGTATTATTGATATAAAAAATCTCTATAAAATATATGATGGATCTGAAGTTGAGGTAAGGGCAGTTAATGGAATTGACCTTAAAATTGAAAAAGGTGAATTTACGGCCGTTGTCGGACCTTCAGGATCAGGCAAAACAACCTTTCTCAACCTGGTAGGCGGCCTTGACCGGCCCACCAAAGGAAAAGTTCTGGTGGATGGAGTGGATATATGGACCCTTAATTCCAGAGCGCTAATTGACTTCAGGTTGCATAATATTGGATTCGTATTTCAGGCATATAATCTCATCCCGGTACTCACTGCCAGAGAGAATGTCGAGTTCATCATGCAATTACAGGGCTGGTCTAAAAAAGACCGCTTTGACAGGACAAAGTCCCTATTGGAAGCAGTTGGCCTGGCGGAACGTCTAAACAGCCGGCCGGCCAAATTATCAGGAGGCCAACAACAACGTGTTGCTGTGGCCCGTGCACTGGCTTCCAAACCGAAATTTGTGCTGGCTGATGAGCCAACGGCTAACCTCGACTCAAAATCAACCGAAAACCTTCTGGATATTATGGAAAGATTGAACCGGAATGAAAAGATCACCTTTATATTTTCAACACATGATGCGAGGGTAATTAAAAAAGCAAGAAGAGTAATTACTATCGAAGATGGCAAAATAATCAGTGATGAAACAAAATAACGGTATTCTCGCATATGATTTTTTCTGTTAAAAAAATATTTTTTCTTTGGCTGATCCTATCCCTCTCCCGGTCCGTGTCCTTGGCTCAATCAGGTAGTGAAAAGATAACAGTAAATGGTTATGTCAAGTACCTGCAAACCATATTCTATAATGACTTTAAAGGAAACTGGAATACTGATAATCTTATCCATAACCGAATTAACCTCCACTGGTATCCTTCTGGGAAGTTTAATGGGGCCGTTGAATTCAGGAACCGGTTTTTTTATGGTGATTTCATCAAGAATATCCCGGAATACAAAACCATGATAGTCCGGGATAATGGATACCTCGACCTCTCGTTTGACTGGACGGAAGGTACCAGCTATTTGCTGAATACGACGATTGACAGGGTCTATTTCGACTATATGTCAGGAAATTTTCAGGCAAGACTGGGCAGGCAAAGAATAAACTGGGGGCAAAACCTGGTATGGAATCCGAATGATGTATTTAATGCCTATTCCTATTTTGACTTCGATTATGAAGAAAGGCCAGGTACCGATGCACTGAAATTGCAATATTACACAGGCTTTACTTCATATGGTGAATTAGTATATCAGATCGGGGACTCTGTCCAGGATATGTCTTTTGCCGGATTATATAAGCTGAATCAGTGGAATTATGATATTCAATTCCTGGGAGGATATGTAAAAAACGACTGGGTGTTGGGTATGGGTTGGTCAGGGGATATACAGGGAGGTGCCTTCAGGGGGGAAATAACGTATTTTTATTCGAATAATAATACGATTAGGAACAGGCATCAGGTCGTTGGTTCCATTTCCGGAGATTACACCTTTAAGAATCAGTTATATGCGCAACTTTCCATCATATATAACAGCCTGGGGAATACAGAAAATATCCGTTTCGATGAAGGATTTCTTCTCCGGGGAACCTCTGCAAAAAACCTGACACCGGCAAGGACTGAACTATTCGGGCAACTCTCCTATCCTGTTACACCACTTTTGAATGCCAATTTCGCCGGAATTGTTAATCCGTACGATGGATCACTCTTCTTCGGGCCCGGATTAACATATTCTCTGCATAATAATCTTGAACTATTATTATTTGCACAGTTTTTCCAGGGAAAAGAAGGTACTCAATATGGCGATATAGGCCAATTATTGTACTGGAGATTACGTTGGAGTTTTTAACCTTGGAAATTATGAAATTTTATGCCCTATAAGACCATGGGTCACAATATATTGATTGCCTGTAAAATGAAAAACAATGCGGCCATTTACCCTTCTATCGTTAAACGTGTTGCCGACAATCCCCTCAATCCGTTTACAATTAACATTCAAATAATTCGGCTAAATAATTAAAGAACAGAATGAAATCAGAAGAAAACCATATTATCCGCCATGCTCTTGATAATGAAATAGATGAACTTACCAGCCTGGCAATGAAATCCAAAGCGTACTGGGGCTATGATTATTCTTTTTTGAGATCCTGTATAGAGGAACTTACTGTTACTCGTGAACACCTGCAAAACCATACAATATACGTAGTTGAAAAAAAGAAAAAAAGGATCGGTTTTTATGTGCTGCAGGAAATGAATAAACAATCGATTGAATTGACCTTTTTATTTGTCGATCCCGGTTATGTACGTTCCGGTGCCGGAAAATTACTGTTCAATCATGCGACTGCCCGGGTAAAGGAACTGGGTTATTCCGAGATGATCATCCAGAGTGACCCTTTTGCCGCAATTTTTTATGAAAAAATGGGCTGCAGGAAAATAGGCGTTAAACCATCAGGAAGCATCCCGGACAGAAAACTTCCATTGTTTAAATATTCTGTAAAGTAAAGTTTATTCAGACTGACCGATGAACAGAGCAGCTCCGATCGCTGTGGCAAAATCGGCCTTGACAGGAATGATAAACTTAGTCTGATATAATTCCGCAACCCGCTCCAGTATTAATTTCAAAGGAGCTATGCCGGATAACTTGCCGGTCAATATTATATCCCTAATACCGGAAGATCTGGCCGCAGCAATACCCATAACACCGATTGTCTGTGCAACAAGATTACAAATAGCTAATGCAATATCTTCATCTCGCGCTTCATCCGAAAGTTTTCCAAAATTAGAAGCTGTGATGGATGCCGGCAGGTTATCAAGCGCTCCTCCGGCGATGTCCCCAACCGTCAGATCCACTTTCTCCAACTCCCCGCGCTGCGCTTTATCAACAAGTGTGTGAATGGTAGTAATATTAAGCATTTTCCGCGACAGGCCCAGTAAAGTGCCTCCACCAACCCCGCTGCCTCCCCAATGCGCAATCTGCTCCCCTTTGACAGTAACAATAGCTGTGCCGGTTCCCATACTCACAACTACTACCTCAGATAAGCCCGAAAGGAATAATCCGGCGGTTCCGATCGCTTTGAATTCATCAACATAATGCACCGGGATCCCAAATAGCTCCTTCCTCATCTTCCCCGCTCCTACACCCGTTGCAGCAATGAGACGAATATCCTGTAGGGGAATTTCCTTAGTCTCAAGAAATTTGCCCAGGGCGCCGGCTGCTGAAGTTACCGGATCATCAGCCTTAACCGTAAGCGGACTGATTATCTGTCCGTCCAGAAGACCAACAATGTCTGTGGTGGTGCCCCCAATATCGATTCCAATGATCATAATGAGCATTAAATTAAGAAAAATTGAATGCAATAATCTCAAAAATATTTTTTATTTCTTGCAACCTGTAATATAACTATTACGTCATTACATAAGAATCTTATGTATTTGAAACTTATGCGACAAACTGAATTGATCAAGGGAACCCTCCAGACTATTGTTTTGAAATTATTAGCTGACAATGACAGAATGTATGGATATGAGATCACACAAAGGGTTAAAGAAATTTCAGATGGTAATTTAATCCTGACGGAAGGGGCGCTTTACCCCAGCCTGCATAAGCTTGTCGCGGAGGGTGTTCTCACTACCGAAACGGAAAAAATCGGGAAAAGGATCCGGAAATATTACAAGCTAACCAACAAAGGCAATCTGACGGCCTCTGACAGAATCGATGAATTTGTGGTTTTTGTACGAATGATGAGCAAAATATTACAGATCCGGTCAGAGATTATCAGATGAAACTAAAAAAAAGCCAAATATTATTCATTATCGCTGATCTTAACAGGAAGGGTTTATTGTACCAGCCACTTAAAGAAGAAATTACAGATCATATATACATCATGGTCGAGGAAAACATGGAAAGAGGAATGCGTTTCATGGAGGCCTATAGATCATCACTTTCCCGCTTCGGTAATGAAAAAGATTTTATCGACATACAACAACAATCCATCCGCTGCACCTCTTCAAACATAACAGCCATGATTAACAATTACATGAAAATCGCCGTTCGAAACATGCGAAAGCAGAAAATCTATTAGTTCATCATCATCGCTGGCTCCGTATTTATTGGTATTCTTGCCGGTCTTTATCCGGCGGTATTCCTCTCATCATTTAAGCCGGTCACTATACTTCAGGGGAAACTCTCGAAAGGCAGCAAGGGTAGCCTTATCCGTAGTGTCCTGGTTGTTTTTCATTATACCATTTCGATTATACTTATCACAGGTACGGTAGCGGTCTATAACCAATTGAATTATATTCAAAATAAAAAACTCGGGTTCAACAAGGATCAGATCATAAGTATAGAAAATGCCTTTGTCCTTGGGGATCAGATCGAATCTATTAAGAATGAGATCACCATCCTTGAAATAATCCGGCAAGGTACCATTTCCAGTTATCTGCCAGTAACAAATTCCTCCAGATCAAATACAAGTTTATGGAAAAAAGGTGACCGAAGTCCGGAAAGCACCGTCATTATGCAGCTATGGAGCGTTGATCACGATTATATTCCTGTCTTTGATATGAAAATGATTAAAGGTAGAGCATTTTCAAGGGAATTTCCCGGTGACAGCAGTGCAATTGTGATCAATGAGCAGGCTGCACGGTTATTTGGTCATAAAGATCCCGTTGGAGAAGACATTCAAACTTTTGCCATCACTCCCGGTAATTCGATTGATGAAACGAGGGTGGACACCTATAAAATAATCGGTGTGATCGAAAATTTCCATTTCGAATCAATGCGGGAAAATATTGCTGCCTTAAGTATGATCCTGGCACCGAGTCAGGGCAGGATCTCTTTTAAATATGATGCCGGTCATACCCCTGAAGTTATCAGGGAACTTGAAACAAAATGGAAGGAAATGGCTCCCGGCCAACCTTTTCAATACAGTTTTCTTGATGATCAATTTGGCAGGATGTATGAATCGGAGCAACGAACCGGTACGATTTTTACTTCATTTTCAATACTGGCAATATTCATAGCAAGTCTGGGACTTTTTGCCCTGGCAGCCTTTATGACAGAACAGCGGACAAAAGAGATTGGGATCAGAAAGGTTATGGGTGCTACTATGAGCAATATTGTCTATCTCCTATTGGGGAATTTTGGCAAGCTTATACTTATCGCGTTTGTTCTCGCAACTCCTATAGCATGGTATGGTATTGATCAATGGCTCGAAGAATTCGCTTATAAGGATATTCCTGGGATAACAGTATATATGGGAGCCGGTATAATCGCCCTGATAATCGCGGGATTGACAATCAGTTAACAATCGATTAAAGCAGTTTCAAATAATCCTGCTGAATCTCTGAGGGATGAATAAAAACGAGGGCTACGGACCAGAAATTCAAAATTGGACAGACGAAAATAAGAAAAAACCTTTTAATTGATTAAATTAGGATTATCCTAACATATCCGTATGCGCGTATCAATTAATATCTTTTTATGGTTGACTCTAAGCGTTGTTTCCTGCCGGCAGACACAGGCCCCGATAATAGATTATTATCCAGTCAATGGTAATGCCTGGCATATTGAGCTTGATATTAATCCAAATAATGAGATTCAGTCGCTAGTATACGCCACCTATGACGGAAGGATTGCTGCCATTGATCCGAATACCAAAAGCAGCCTTTGGGAATATCCTTCGGGAGCCTTTATATTTCAACTGAAGGTAAAAGATATTGACCTGGACGGGACTAATGAAGTTCTGGCCGTTAATGCTGCCAATCAGTTAATCGTTCTAAATAATGACGGAACATTATTGTGGCTTTTTACGGACAAAACTCCCCTTTATGCCGTGGATGCCGGTGATCTTGATCCTGACGTACCCGGCCTGGAGTTGGTTGCGGGTGGGATCAGCCGCCAGGTATTCCTTTTTAATAATAAGGGAGATATGCTGGACAGCATGGGTGATATCAACCGGCTGGTCTTCAGAATGGCTGTATCCGACCTTGATCAGGATGGCCGTGAAGAAATACTGGTTATTGAGAATCGCACCATCGGCCATGCGCTCGAAGTCAACGATCATTCACTGGAAACCCTTTGGAGAAAGTCTTTTCAGGTGCCGGAAGAATATATTAACTGGGAAAATCCGAGAGGCAACTTCTATCCTTTTTCACTACATATTGATGATATTGACAAGGATGGCATCACCGAAATTATTGGCGGAGATACTTTTTTTAACAAACAAGCTATTGGCGTTTTTAATAATGAAGGAGAAGCTTTATGGATATCGGAAAGGCAGCCCATGTTTGAAAACAGACAAGACACCCAGCTCGAGTTTTATTCCACAGCCTTCGTAAGAACCGCTGACATATTCTCTCAGTTTCCCGGATCAGAGATCATTGCAGTAGCCGGCGGTAATTTCCGGCTATACTCAGGAAATGGAAACCTGATTGGCGAGCAGGGATGCAGGATCGGATTTACTGATTTGGAAATTAACGGCAATGAGATGTTTCTTAGCTCAGCACCTAATGGCGACAACAACTTTTATAAAATAAAATTAGATGAAAATTGGAAAAATGCTATCCAAAACATCGAAAAACGAGGCATCTTTGCCAATGTTACCCAAAATCTAGCTTCTTTGAAAGAACAGGTGGAGCAGTACCAGAACCGTATACCTGTTGAAAAAGATTACCATGTGATCATTGGATGGGCGGGACTTCATAAAGACAATCTTAACCTTCTACATGAGCAATCGTCATGGTTCAGTAAAAACTTCCCCTATCCCAACCTTCGTAATGTTTACCTACTAAAAGTTATTGAACCTACTCCTCCACTCGATGAAAACGGAGAGCCATGGTCGGAATGGAGATGGTCGGTAGATGCCATCAATGGTACCATGACGGTCGATGAGATATTGGATAAGGCCCGATGGATTGAAGAAAATCATATTCCTACTATCTTTAACATCGGACATTCCTGTATGCCATTCATTACTCTCGAAACAGCCGGGAAGATCCTCAAAGCAGCTCCTGATTATTGTGTTGGATTTATTTCCTCGGAGGATGAACAATTGGAGCGGATACCCCGATATTTTGAAAATTATTTTGGTCCTCTTGCTGATCTCTGCGTAAAATATGGCAACAAAATAGTCATTACTAAGAACAAAGGGCTCTGGTGGTTGTCCTCGCCTGCCCATAAGAGGGTATTTGAAGGCCTTTTCAAAGGAGAGAGGAGAAAAGTAGTCATGGCCGCTACTGAAGACAGTAATTCCAGAACTCCGGAGATCAATCTGCTGGCAAGAGGGGGTTTATGGCAGGCAGGCCTTCTGCAGCATAATGAAGTGTCGATACATGCTGACCTCTTTTCTTTTAACCGTTTCTTTCAATGGGAATACCCAAAAAGCGGCAGTCCGTATTTTCGCTTAATGGTATCTCATACCACCCTGGGAATGACCCAGGTCAATACCAGGATCAGAAGCACCTATAAAACGGACACCGGATTCGTATTCAATCCAATAGGCAGAGAGTCCACAGAAATTTTCTTTCACCTGCTGGGTAAAGGGCTGGTCAGGTCCGCCGATCCCGAAGATATTCTGGGGTATAATTCCACGGGTATAGTCATCCATAAACCAGAGGAAAAATGGCTTGAAGATGCCCATAACGGACATACCCCGGAAAGGTGGGAGGATGACCAGGAATTACATGAAGCTGTTATCCCACATAATGGATGTCTCTGGGGCATAACACCAACCCCGGACCATGCCTTGCAAGCAGTTCTATTGGACAAATCCATCCAATTTGGCACCCAGATCCCTGCGACGCCCTACGGGCTGATAGCATTTGTGCCCGAACAT
>CAZYDB010000026.1:0-1016 GCA_964645995.1 uncultured Roseivirgaceae bacterium | reverse complement strand
TCCTTGAGCTCGCCCAGGACCGAACACGGCGAGTGGTGGCATACGGATGGCATATATGCCTGGAAGGAAGGTGGGCCAAAGCTTAAGGGGAAGGATGCTGCCAATGCCATTCAGGAAGATTTCGAGAATTCTGCCAAAGACCTGCTTTTCAGGGCAAAGGGATATGCCTTCCTCAATACACTTCGACTTTCCGACGGACATTACAGATTGTATCTTATCGATCCGGGTTGGCTTGATCCGGCCGACCGGGAAGTCGAACTATTTATTCAAGAAAACAGAGATTATGAGGCAAAAGATATACTAAGTAATACCCCGCTTGCCATTAATGACCAAAAAATAAATCTTACTATTCCCGCCGGATCACTCAGAATAATTGATTTGACCGAATACTAACCTGACTTGTTATATCTGGAAATCAGGGTGTAAAAATAGGGAAGGCCGGAAAACAACATGGCCAGGCCAACAGCAAGATAAATGACCGCCAGGTACTGTTTAGGAAAAGAAGAATGACGTAAAACAATTCCAAGGATCATCATCAGCAGAATTAAACCATAGGTACGGAGGGTGATAAAAGAAAGAATAAAGTTCGCAGCCGGGAACTTGCTTATCCTGTCAATATTCTTTTTCACAACTCTTGTATATATAAAATACCCTTTAAAGACCCCTAGTAGCACGCCGAGAGTTGCCAAAAAAACAAGTAGAGAACCCTGATAATTATGCCACCATCCGATGGCATGCTTTAATAGCATCATACCTGTCAATACCCATACTATTCCTGCCAAAAGGATCAATACGGTCCTGCTTACATGCGGTTTTAATTCAACCCAGCGTTCCTCCATGATTAATTAAATAAACTCCGAAAATACAAAAAAATAATTACCAACTGCCAGCATAGGCGAGCCCGGTATTGGCGTGCCCCTTTAAAAAAAGATATTTGTTTTTATTGATCTGCTGGATATGAAGATAATCATGTGCCAGCCAGTTATTTAAAAAAAGTCCGGCAGACATCGACCCAA
>CAZYDB010000025.1:22863-24239 GCA_964645995.1 uncultured Roseivirgaceae bacterium | reverse complement strand
ATTTCCATGAAAATGGAGAGATTGCCGTAAAAGGACAGTATAAATACGGGGAAAAGATCGGAAAATGGACCGAATACTATGATGTCCGCCGCAGGACAAAAAAGCAGATCCAGTATAAACCAGATCCTTATATTGAAAACTTCACACCCTATGTTGAGAAGGAATGGAACCGCCAGGGGCAAGTTACTTACAACAGGTCAACGCTAAAAGACAATTAAATCTACCATCCTCTTTCTTCATACAGCCTGCCGCTTACTTCATGCCCTCCGGCTTCTCACTGTTTCCAACTGCACTACTCAACAAATCTGCCGACCCTGGGACAGGCAACTGAACTGGTAAACACACGGAATGGTGAAGATTAGGAGGGCAGGAATAACTTCTCTACCAACTTCATCTCAAATATCGACATAAGGTGCTTCTTTAAATGTTCTTCGACCTCTTTTATATCTACCGGTCTTTTAAGCTCCTGCTCCAGGGAGGTCACCGCCTTATCGTCAATGCCACAGGGCACGATATGATTAAAATAGGAAAGATCGGTTTGCACGTTGAAAGCAAAGCCATGCATGGTTACCCATCGACTGGTCCTTACGCCTATGGCGCAGATCTTCCTTGGATCTTTTCTCTCCTTGTAATCCAGCCAAACTCCTGTCAACCCTTCGATCCTGCCGGCATCAAGCCCGTATTCTTTAAGGGTCATAATGATCGCTTTTTCAAGTAATCGCAAATAATGATGGATATCCGTGAAAAAGTTATCCAGATCGATAACAGGATATCCTACGATCTGGCCGGGACCATGGTATGTGATATCCCCGCCCCTGTTGATCCGGTAAAAGCCTGCCCCCCTATCCTTCAACCCCTCCTCGCCAATAAGCAGGTTGCGCATCTCACCGCTTTTTCCCAGGGTAAAAACATGGGGATGTTGGCAGAAAAGCAAGTAATTGGGAGTAGGCTTCCATGCTTCTTCAGAAAGATTCCTGTTGGCCAGTTTGATATCAACGATCTCCCGGAAAAGCTTCTCCTGATAATCCCATGCTTTTTTATAATCGATTATTCCCAGGTGTTGAAAATAGGCTGTATGATTCTTCCGGTTGTACATCTATTAAGGGGTTACATAAGTTTCCAGTGCCTTCATATTCCCTTCCGGCTTTAAAGTTACACTATCGATTGAGGAAGGCAAAAGGATAACCTCTCCGGTCTTTAAGGAGGTCCTTTCATCACCGGTTTCCAGGAAACCTGATCCTTCCAGTATAATGTATATCACGAAACTGTCAAGTCCCTCATAGACTCTTTTTATTTCCCGATCGATCCAGACCTTATTGGTGGTAAAGTAAGAGCAGCTGACGAGGGTGCCGGGATTGTTTATCTCATCCGTATAC
>CAZYDB010000025.1:17266-22853 GCA_964645995.1 uncultured Roseivirgaceae bacterium | reverse complement strand
TCCTGTACCCGTCATAATAACGGTAATCGATAGCATCAAGAGCTTCTTCAATATGGAGCGCCCGTTTATTCCCCTGTGCATTAACTCTGTCAAAATCGTAAATTCGATACGTTACATCGGAAGTCTGCTGGATCTCAGCAAGCAGCAGCCCCTTGCCAATCGTATGAACACGGCCCGCGGGAATAAAAAAAACATCATCACTGTTCACCCTTTCCTTATTCAGCACTTCCATCAGCTTGCCCCGATTGAAATATTCAAGATAGGTCTCCTTATCAATTTCCCGGTTAAACCCGGTGATCAGCCGGGCACCTTCATCGGCCTGTATGATATACCACATCTCCGTCTTGCCATAGGACCCATGTCTCTCACGGGCAAGTTTATCATCCGGATGCACCTGGATGGAAAGATCTTCATTGGCATCAATGAATTTGACGAGAAGGGGAAAATCATCCTCAAATTTTCGAAAAACCCGTTCCCCCAACAAGGCTCCCTTCTGATCCCGTATCACTTTCCTTAAATCCATCCCGGAAAAGGGCCCCTCCTTGATAACTGATATATTCCCTTCTACTCCGGAAAGCTCCCAGGACTCACCACAATTTTTCAGTGGACTGAAGTCTTTTTTTAGGATAGTCCTTATCTTTTCACCGCCCCAGATCTTATCTTTAAAAACCGGATGGAATTTTAACGGGTATAGCATGTTATTTGATTAAAACAGTTATATGATTTGAGCAAAAATAAGGAAATAGGTAAAAAGGGAGAATCAGTTGCTATTGATTATTTACTTTCCCTGGGTTATTCGATCCGTGAAGTGAATTATTACCACCGTAAAAAAGAGATCGATATTATCTGTGAGATCGATCAGACCCTCGTTTTTGTGGAAGTGAAAACGAGAAGGTCTTCAAAATTCGGAATGCCTGAAGAAGCGGTTGACGACAGGAAAATAGAGAACATTCTGGATTGTGCTGGTCATTATATTGAAAGAAACCGATGGAAAGGGGCCATCCGCTTCGACATCATCGCCCTTCAGGTCGGTGCCGACGTATCTATCGATCATATTAAAGACGCCTTTTATTAGCAGGTTCTCTACTCCGGGCGGAATACCACCCGGTTCTTATAGATGAATACCATGGATAATCCCTCCCGAGGAATCTTCAGATGCACCGGTTACTGATTTCAGAATATTCACCTCACCTTTCCAGCGCAGCACGCCCAGGAAGGCAAAGATCAGCGCCTCTTTAAAATCAACAATTGTTTTATCGGGAATTTCAAAAGAAAGCCCTTCGCCAATCTTGCGCATCCTTTCAATCATAAGATCATTGTAGGCTCCTCCACCGGTGATCAGCACCTTCGGCCGTGGACCCTGCTTGTTCCGGTAGGCCTCCGCGGCGATTGCCTCAACGATCTGAGTCGCTATATGCTCGGTACAGGTCATCAGGAGATCGTTGATCATGGTTGCCTTATTCAGATAGGGTTGAAAGAGCGGGAAAATGTTTTTTTCAACCCATTCGAGTCCAAGCGATTTCGGCGATTGCTGTTTATAATACGGAAGGGCATTTAACTGATCCAGTAACGGCTGTATTACTTTCCCTTTCCTGGCATGACTGCCTCCCGGGTCATAGTCATAATTAATTTTTCTTGCCAGATGGTTCAATATAATATTTGACGGGGAAATGTCATAAGCCCTGCGAACCTGTGCCCGGTCATCAAAAGAAACATTTGAAAAGCCTCCGATATTAAGACAGAACTCATATTCACCAAAAAGATGTTTATCCCCAACAGGCACCAGCGGGGCTCCCTGGCCTCCGCGAATAACATCCAGCTTCCTGAAATCATTTACGACCGGAAGGCCGGTGCGCTCGCAAATGATCTGGCCATCACCGATCTGAAAAGTCATCCCTTTTTCAGGCTGATGAAAAACAGTGTGCCCATGGGAAGCGATGATTACAGGCTTCAACGAAGTGCCGTGGATGAATTCGGCAGCAGCATCGCCAATAAACTTTCCGTATTCAATATCCAGATTAACCAGGTCTTCTCCATTGAAATGAATGCAGTTGATTAATTGCCCCTTTAAAGAAGCCGGATATTCAACCGAAGTAGTTTTTAATACCTTAAATGACCATGAATCATCCGTCTTAAGAAAATTAGCAGCCACGATGTCCAGGCCGTCAACGGAAGTACCTGACATCAGCCCGACTGCTGTTAATGATCCCATATTTGATTATTTTTATGTTTTATAACTGATTATCTATAAATAAATGATAGTAGCCATTGATTCAGGCAATTCTTCATCAAAAGCAGGTGTATTCATCGATGACAAGTTAATAAATGTATCGGAATTCAACACATACGATTCACTTATTAATGAAGTCCGCAGGCTGCATCCGGACCAGGTGCTTATCTGTTCTGTAAACTTCCCTTATGGCCGATTCCTGGAGGATCTGGGCTCCTTTCCGGTTTTCACCCTTACCGCCCATGCCTCCCTGCCTTTCACCGTCAGTTATAAAAGTCTTCAAACCCTTGGTGTTGACCGGATGGCATTAGCTGCCGGTGCACGGGATCGCTTCAGGAATAAAAATATTCTTATTATTGACGCGGGCACCTGCATAACTTATGATTGTATAACTGCCAGAGGTGAATACCGGGGAGGGAGCATTTCCCCGGGTATCGATATCCGGTTTAAGTCTTTGCATGAATTTACGGCCAATCTTCCCCTGGTCGCTTTTCGTCCGGATCCGCTCCTGATAGGCAATTCCACTGAGCATTCGATTTTAAGTGGTATAATTCATGGTACGGTAGCTGAAATTACCGGAATGATCCGGGAATATAAAATTAAATATCCTGATTTATTGGTTGTTTTCAGTGGAGGAAATGTTAAATTTTTTGAAAGTAAAATAAAAGACCCCATCTTTGCACTCCCTAATCTGGTATTATTAGGGCTGTATTCGATATTCAAGTATAATGAGAGGTAATAACAATTTTTTCTGGGGAATCCTTTTACTCATTGCAATGAGCCAACCGGTTTTATCCCAAACCGCCCAGTCACCTTATACAGCCCTTGGCATTGGAGACATCATACAGCCGCAACTTGTTCCCAATATGGGCATGGGCGTGTCTTCCGTTGCTTATCCGAGTTATAAGAACTTCAACCTGATCAACCCTGCCATGCTTGGCATCAGGACCTACCTTACCTCTTTTGAAATGGGTTTTTCAGGAGAAGCCCGTTCCATCTCCAGCGACACCCTGAATCAAAGGAACGGTTCCGGTAATATTAATTACCTGGCATTGGCCTTCCCCATTAAACAATCAAAAATATCTTCAGGATTAGGACTGGCTCCCTATAGCTATGTAAATTACAACATCATCTCAGATAATACAGTTAATGGCAGGGAAGAAGAGGCAGATTTTACATTCAAAGGGATTGGAGGTATAAACAGCGTTTTCTGGTCGACAGGCATCAGGGTTTATAAAGGATTTGCCCTGGGATTTAAGGTGTCCTACCTGTTCGGCGCCAGGGTTGAAGAAACCATTATCGATATTGACCAGCCCAATTCATATACCTCCGCTCTTTACGAACAAACTAAAGTTAATGATTTTAACCTGAGTTTTGGTTTGGTTTATGATCACAGGTTCAATGACAATTCAGAAATTATTCTCGCCGGCATCTATGAATTAGGAAATGATCTCAAGGCTTTTAGAGATGAAAGACTGGAAAGGAGACAAAAAAATACGGGGTTATTATTAGCGACCGATACGATATTGGAAGATATCAGGGGAACGGTTCGGTTACCACAAAAATATGGCGTTGGCATTTCGTACATTTATAAGAATAAATGGCTGTTAACAACCGACCTGATAATCCAGGACTGGAATGATTTTATTAACTTCAGGAACGAAACAAACGTCCTTGCAAAAAGTTATCGCGGAGGATTTGGCGTAGAATTCATACCGGACCCGTCATCTGTCTCAAGCTACTTAAACAGAATGATTTACAGGGCCGGCGCATACTATGAATTAACCCCCTACAAGCTAAATAATGAACAAGTTTATGATTTTGGTATAAATTTTGGTGTATCTTTACCGGTAATCAATCTGAATTCACCATCGCTTGTTTCGGTTGCCCTGCAATACGGACAAAGGAATGGAGGATTGGAAATGCCTATAACTGAAAATTATTTTAGGATAGCATTAGGATTTACCATAAATGATATTTGGTTTTATAGAAGAAAAATAGATTAATTACGATCATGAAAGTAAAAATTCTGACGCTGGCATTGACCTTTTTTGGGATCACATATTTAGCCGCACAACCCGGCTGGAACTTTCCTGATAATGAACAGGATAGTGTAAGAACCAATGAAAAAATTGTTCTTTATTCCGACATGATGAAACTAGGGAACTACAAACATTCCCTGCCGCATCTAAGCTGGTTACTTACCAACACACCGGACCTCAATGAATCCATTTACATCAACGGGGCAAAAATATACCAAAATCTTGCTGAGACCGAAAAGGATCCGGTACAGAAAAGGAGGTATGAGGACTCTACCCTGCTTATGTATGATCTCCGGATCAAATATTTCAATGAAGAAGCGGCCGTCATGAACAGAAAAGCCTATACGGCTTACGGATTCTTTAAAGATGACAAGTCGAGATACGGTGACCTGTACGAAATGTACCGAAAAACCTTTGAACTTAATGAAAACAATGTCTGGGATCAGAACCTCCTGTCCTATATGGATGTTGTCAGGCGGCATAAGCTGAGCGGGGGTGACCTTTCCAACGAGGATATACTTAATATCTATGACCAGTTAACCGGAATTATTGAATTCAAAAAAAGCAAAGGAAAAAATATTGACCGGCTGGAAAGGATCAGCGATAATGTTGATAAGCTCCTGGCAGCTACAATTGAAGTTGATTGTGATTTTATCCAGAATACACTCGGGCCTAAACTTCAGAATAACCCGGAGGATCTGGCACTTGCCAAGAATATTTTCAAGCTTGCTTTTGCAGGCAAATGCATGGAAATACCGATTTTCCTTGAGGCGGTCAGGATTATTTTTGAAAAAGAGCCAAATTATGGAATGGCCAAATTAATTGCTGACCGATCATACGTAAATAAGGACTTTGAAACATCCCTCGAGTTTTATGATAAAGCTATCGATCTCACTGAGGAGAATATTAAAGCAGGAGATCTTTATTTGAACCAGGCAAATATATACAGTATGCTGGGTAATAAACCGAAAGCAAGGCAGAAAGCATGGGAAGCTATCGAAGCAGATCCGGGTAAGCAGGAAGCCTATAATTTTATTGGCAATCTTTATTTTACCAGTTATGAGGAATGTAAAAAAGGAATTAATGAGGTTGAGGACCGGGCTGTTTTTATTGCAGCTTACGAAATGTACAGCAAAGCTGGAAATTATGATGCCAAGCGAAAAACAAAAGAGCAGTTCCCAACGATGGAAACCATCTTTACTTACGACATGAACGTAGGTGATCCTATCAGGATCGATTGCTGGATCAATCAAACGGTTACAATCCAACGAAAAGACTAATACCTGATCAAACAAAGACATGCAGCGGTCAATTT
>CAZYDB010000025.1:15991-17256 GCA_964645995.1 uncultured Roseivirgaceae bacterium | reverse complement strand
TGGCCGTTTTTTCATTTATGGAACCTCTTGCAAGATATTTTCTCTTATTTAACGGCATGATGCTGCTGGCCTGTACGGAGGTAAGGACCGTTGAAGAAATGACCCTTTATGAAGGTCCTGTTCTTGAACTTACCGATATAGAATCTCTGTACAGTGATTCTGCGGTGGTGAGGCTCAAGCTGGTAGCACCCCGGCAACTGGAATTTGAAAATAACGACAAAGAGTTCCCCGATGGCCTTTATCTTGAGTTTTACGAGAAGGATGGTGTGGTTACCACTACGCTGGAAGCGAATTACTGTTATTATTACAGTAAGGAAGACCGTTGGCGGGCACTGAGGGATGTTGTTGTCAGAAACATACAGAATGAGGAAGAGTTGCATACAGAGGAACTGTTCTGGGAGCCTAAAAAAGAAATTGTTTATACAAATAAATTCGTCCGGATAGAAACGGGTGATGAAATCCTGATGGGTGAAGGCATGGAGGCAGACCAGGATTTTACCTGGTGGCGTATATTGGATGCAAGAGGAACTATTTCACTTGAAAATGAAGAGTAAGAAATACCCACCTTATTTTATTATCCTTCCTGATAAGACCAGTTCCGGAGGAACCATAAGTTTTATGGTTTCATGTTGGATTTTACTGATTTCATTCGTAATATTTTGAGATATATTTCACCGGAAATTATTGTAGCCCTATAAATGGAAGATAGTTTTGCTGTCGCAATTATTATTTCACTGATTTTTTCTGCCTTTTTTTCAGGAACAGAAATTGCTTTTATCTCTGCGGATAAATTACGTATCGAACTGGATAAAGAAAAAGGACATGTTACCGGAAGGATCCTTTCCAAATTTATCAAAAACCCTTCCCAGTTTATTGGTACAACCCTTATAGGCAATACGATAGCGTTGGTTGTTTATGGTATATTCATGGCAAACCTGCTGGAACCCTTTTTATCTGCACACCTCCCGGCGGTATTGAACAGTCAAGGCATTATCTTCCTCCTTCAAACCATCCTGGCGACCCTGATCGTTTTATTAACTGCCGAATTCATTCCTAAAAGCATATTCCTGATCGACCCCAACCAGATGCTCAAAATTCTGGCCCTCCCGGTCTGGCTGATCTATGTTTTACTTTATCCTGTTGTTTTTGTAATCGTTAACCTTTCCAAGTTCATCATCACCCGGATCCTGCGTTTACGATTTAAGGAAAATGAGCCTGTTTTCGGCTTGACAGACCTTAATAACTTTATTCAAAGCAAGATCATT
>CAZYDB010000025.1:11342-15981 GCA_964645995.1 uncultured Roseivirgaceae bacterium | reverse complement strand
CGAGAAGATCTTTGATGTAGATACCAAGATCTTTAATAATGCACTGGAATTCAAGACCGTTAAGGTAAGGGAATGTATGATCCCCCGCACGGAGATCATTGCTGTCGAGATCAATGAAAGCATCGATGATCTGAAAAAAGAATTCATTGATAGCGGCCTTTCAAAAATACTGATTTACAGGGAAACAATCGATGATATCATTGGCTACGGTCATTCACTGGAACTTTTTAAAAAACCAAAGGACTTATCAAGTATCCTCTCACCATTAATAATTGTTCCGGAAACGATGCCGGCCAATGAATTACTGGTACAGTTTATTACGGAAAGAAAAAGCCTGGCACTGGTGGTCGATGAATTCGGCGGTACTTCCGGTATTGTAAGTATCGAGGATATTATAGAGGAAATATTTGGCGAAATAGAGGATGAACACGATGAACAGGATCTGGTTGAACATCAACTTGATGATAAGAATTTCCTGCTGAGTGCCCGGCATGAAATAGATTATCTTAATGAAAAATACGGCTGGCACCTTCCCGAAGGGGAATACGATACCCTTGGTGGTTTTATTTTATCCATCACGGAGGATATCCCCAAGCTGAACCAGGATATCGTTTACAGGCCTTTTAAATTTCATGTTGTTTCCATCGAAGAAAATCGAATCAATCTGCTTAAGCTTACCATCTTTGATGAAACTGAATTGTAACCGATCAGGAAAGGATCGGGTCAAATTTTGAGATTAGTACGAATGTATATATTTTTGCGCCACTTAACTGATAAATAATGGCACTGATTAACAAAATAAGGGAGAAGACAGGACTGGCCGTAGGTATAGTTGCCTTTGGTTTAATTTTATTCCTGGTAGGAGGAGATATCTTGGGTCCCAACTCTGTAATTCTTGGAAAAAACAAAACTGAAGTAGGGGAGATCGCCGGTAAAGAGATCGACCGGGAAGAGTACCTTCAGCAGATAGAAGAATTGAAATATAATTTCACATTGAATTTTGGGAGAAATCCTTCTGAATCCGACTTGGTCAGCATCCGCCAGCAGGCATGGGACTACCTGATCGTTAAAACAGCCTTTCAGAAAGAATACGATGAATTAGGCCTTGAAGTAACTGAAGATGAGCTGGTTGACATGGTGCAGGGCAAAAATATTCATCCTGATCTTGTCCGCGCCTTTACCAACCCTGAGACCGGTGTATTTGAAAGGGACCAGATCATCACCTTTCTTCAGAATATTGATAACTTACCCGCTCAACAGCAGGCCGGGTGGTATCTTTTTGAAAGCAACTTGCAACCTTCGAGGCTCCGGCTTAAATATGATAACCTGCTCCTCAAAACCAATTTTGTTACAGATGCTGAAGCACAGCGACAATATCAATTCGATAATAATATTGCCGAAGTTAAGTACCTCTATATTCCTTATTATACCGTAAATGATACCTTAGTCGAAGTGACGGATGCTGATCTGAGAGATTATCTGAAAAAGCATGAAAAAGAATATAAAGTAGAGGAGGGTAGAACGATCAATTATGTCTCTTTCCCAATTATACCTGCCGCAGAAGACACGCTAACCACTCTTGAAGAGGTTCAAAAACTTGCTGACCAGCTTCATGAAGTTGGAGATGATTCAATTTTTGCCAGGATCAACACAGACGGCAACATCCCTTTCGCAACCAATACCATCGGACAATTACCCCTTCGACTGAGAGATCTTTATCCCGATCTTGAGAAGGATCAGGTTGTCGGGCCTTATCTGAGAAACGGGAATTATATTGTCCATAAAATTTCTGATATTGTCGAAGACTCCGTTTACCACGCAAGGGCCAGCCATATCCTTGTGAGGCCTGCTTCCGACAGTCAGACCGACCGGAATGCAGCATGGGCTGAGGCACAGGATCTTCTCAACCAATTGCAGAATGGCGCTAATTTCGCCCTTCTGGCACGCAATAACAGTGATGACCCGTCGGCTTCCAGTGGCGGTGACCTGGGCTGGTTTGATGAGACCAGGATGGTGAAGCCTTTTGCTGATGCCGTCTTCTCCCGGACAAGTGAGGGGCTTATCCCGAGAGTGATCGAAACGGAATTCGGCTTTCACCTGATCAATGTGACAGCGGTCAGGACCAATACACTGATCAAGGTAGCAACCATTGAAAGGGAGATCATCGCCAGTGATGTTACCAGGAATGAAGCCTTCAGGCAGGCCGATTATTTTGCCAGCAGATCTACCAGCCTTGAAGAATTTGAGCGCAATGCCGCCGCCGATTCCATCATCATCAATGAGGCGGATGATCTGGGTAAAAACGACAGGCGTATCCCTGGCCTGGGAGATTCACGACAAGTCGTCCAATGGGCTTATCTGGAAGCTTCCATGGGTGAAGTATCTGATGTGTTCGAATTAAATGATCAGTATGTGGTGGCTGTCCTGACGGATAAGACAGAAGAGGGTGTTGCTACACTTGATGATGTCCGAAACCAACTACTACCGAAAGTAAGAAATGAAATGAAAGCGGAAATCATCAGGCAAAGACTCGAAGTTCTAAATGGAACCATCGATGAAATGGCCGGTCAGTATGGTGAAGATGCCAGTGTGTTCAGTGACTCTGAATTGAAACTGGCAACTAACTCATTGCCCAACGTTGGCTTTGCACCAAAATCGGTGGGTGTCGCTTTTGCCCTTGAAGAAGGGGAAATATCAAAACCCATTGAAGAAAATGATGGCATGGTTGTGATTCAACTCAATGCATTGATACGGTCTCCTGAAATAGCAGATTACAGCACCTATAAAGATCAGGTCCGCCAAAGAAGGGATAACCAGACTTCGTACCTGCTCTCTGAGGCTATTAAGGAATTTGCCGATATCGTCGATGAGCGATACCGTTTTTTCTAGTTCTTTCATAACAAAAAATCATATCCGGGGATCTGCTTAATTGGCAAAAGACTGTATAAAGAGGCCTTAACCCGGAAAATTCGTAAATTTTTCCTGCCTGCGACAAGGAGGCCTGCCAAAGACAGGCAGGCGCTAAGGCCGGGAGCCCAAAGGATAATTCACACTGTAAGCTCAGATACACACCGGGATTACCCATTTCCACGATCATGTTGGGTTCTGAATGCAGGTTATGTGTATATTGCGGCATATTTTTTCCCCGCCTTCAAATATATTATGTACATAACCGGGGTTAACACTTAAAACCTGTAATAGCAGACTGAAACCAGGTGACAAGGGAAATTTTATACACTATGCAGAAAGACGGGAATAAATTTGAAGAATTCAGGAGTCAATTGGAAAATCATTATCAGTTTCCAACGGTATATCTCTTTAAATTCATCATTCCGAAAGACCAGATTGGCAGAATAAAAGAAATCATACCTGGTGGGAATATGAAGATCAAAAAATCCAGAACCGGTAAGTATATAGGGGTCTCTATAAGGATGAATGTCGATAGCAGTGAGGAAGTAATCAGAATTTATAAAGAAGCTTATGCAATAAAAGGTATTATTTCCCTATAATATAACACCATTCCTTTGAGTATAGGGTTAAATGGTATAATATTGAAGACCAAATATTGAGATCAATATGGTTCGATTAATCCCATTTCTGATGCTGTTTCTTTTCATAGCCGGTTGCCGGGAAAATAGCAGGAAGGAAGCTGCAGTTGAACTCAACACCTCCGATACCTTGCATGATTCAACCCAGGCAGATGTGCCCATAGGTGATTTTAACGCGTTGATCAGGAAATATGAAGATCCTGAACGGGTAAACTGGCAAAATCCGGATATGGTCCTTGAAAAAATGGGTGACCTGTCAGGAAAAGTGGTTGCTGATATAGGGGTTGGGACAGGCTATTTCGCCTTCCGCATTGTACGGAAGGGAGGAACGGTTATCGGAATTGATATTGAAAAAAGATTTCTTGATTATATCCAGGAACGTAAATCAGACCTGCCGGAGGAATTAAGTGACCAGATCATCACCAGACTTACTGTGCCAGATGACCCAAACCTCCAGGAGAACGAGGCCGACTGGGTACTGATCGTCAACACCTATAATTTCCTGGATGACCGGGCCGGATATCTGAAAAAAACACTCCGGGGAATCAAGCCCGGGGGCAAATTCCTGGTAGTCGACTTCAAAGCCGGAGATCTGCCGGTTGGCCCGAATAATGAAAAAATTACACTTGCCCAGGCCGTAGAGGAAATAAGATCCGCAGGATTCACTGTCCTTGAAACAGATAAAAACAGCCTTCAGTATCAATATATCATCGTGGCCAAAAAATAACATCATGGCAATACGGAAATATGCTGATCTGATAGTATTGTTTTTGTTTCCCGTACTCCTTTATGCAGGCCATGGATCAGCAAAGGGTATTCCACTGTCAGAAAAGGCGGAGATCAGCCTGATCACCGGTGCGCCGGGAGATCAGCTCTACACCAGCTTTGGACATAGCGCCATCAGGGTTCATGATCCTCTGCAAAATATCGATCTCGTTTATAATTATGGCACCTTTGATTTTAATGCCCCCGGTTTCTATACTAATTTCATGCAGGGCAAAATGAATTATTTTCTCTCAAGATATGAATTCAGAAGAATGCTGATCGAATATAAATATTATAACCAGACCTTATACGAACAGATCCTGAAT
>CAZYDB010000025.1:0-11332 GCA_964645995.1 uncultured Roseivirgaceae bacterium | reverse complement strand
ACAAACTACCGCCCCGAAAACCGGTATTATCTCTATGACTTCTTCTATGATAATTGCTCGTCCAGGATACGTGATGTGTTTCAATCTATCCTGAGGGATAAATTGATTTTCAGGGATGATTTTATTGAAAAGCATAAAACTTTCCGGCAATTGCTTGATATATTTATTGAAAAGCAAATACCCTGGGGGGATTTCGGCATCGACCTGGCACTGGGTACACCTGCCGACAGAAAAGCTTCTTCGATGGATTATATGTTCCTGCCATATAAAATGTACCAGGCATTTGAACATGCCGTTCTGACAGTCGACGGGCGGGAAGAACCTTTTGTAAAAAAAAGCCATATCCTTTATCAGGAATTACCGGAGGACCCGGATAAATCATGGCTGACACCTGTTAATATTTTCTTCGGATTATTGTTAATCATAATAAGCATTACTCTTTTTGAGATTCGTAGTGGTAAATATTATAGATCTGTTGATCTGTTTGTTACCACTGTATTATCGCTGGCAGGAACCATATTATTCCTTTTATGGTTTGCTACCGATCATATTGCCACTAAAACAAATTATAACTTATTATGGGCTTCACCCATTCACCTTTTTTCGATCTATCTGTTATTTAATAAGAAATTCTGGAAATTTTCAACATATTATTTTTTATTCTGGGCTATATTCCCTACCCTAATATTGATTGGCTGGTATTACATACCTCAACAACTACATCCGGGCATCATACCACTGGTATTGATATCAGTGATCCGGGCATACAGAATATATGTTACAAGAAAAAATTTATCTGACAATGTGGAACGAAGAAAATAATAAATTAAAAAGGACCTTTGAATTTAAAAATTTTATTGAAGCCTTTGGTTTTATGGCACAGGTAGCCATTTTAGCTGAAAAAATGGATCATCACCCCAGTTGGCATAATGTATATAACAAGGTGAATATCGAACTTTCAACACATGACGCCGGGGATTTGATTACTCAAAGGGACCGGGACCTGGCAGCCGCCATTGATCAGCTTTTTGAAAAATTATAATTAATGAAGGAAAGAGCCGGCTTATTCCTTGTGCCTACACCTATTGGGAACCTGGAGGACATTACCATCCGGGCTATCCGGATCTTGACGGAAGTTGATATGATTCTTGCAGAAGATACACGTACGTCGAAAAAGCTGCTTAAGCATTACAACATTTCTAATACTCTTAAAAGTTATCATGCCTTTAATGAACATAAAATAGTAGATCATATCATTGAACTTCTTAATGATAATAAAAAAGTAGCGCTGATCACGGATGCAGGAACACCGGGAATATCCGACCCGGGGTTTTTACTGGTGAAACACTGCATAGAAAAAAAAATCGAATTTGAATGTCTCCCGGGTCCTTCGGCCTTCATTCCGGCTTTAATTCAATCCGGATTGCCTAACGACTCATTCACTTTTGAAGGATTCCTCCCGCATAAAAAAGGCAGGAGGACACGCCTCCTGCAGCTAAAAGAGGAAAAGCGAACGATGATTTTTTATGAATCGCCTCACAGGCTGCTCAAAACATTAAAAGAGTTCGCGGAGACATATGGCGCAACCAGAAGAGTTTCAATCTCCCGGGAACTTACCAAGAAATTCGAAGAAAACGTCAGAGGCAGCCTGCAGGATGCTATTGAATGGTTTTCTGAAAAACCCGTAAAGGGTGAAATAGTCATTGTACTGCAGGGCAACCGTTAATTTATTAATAGATCAGGCTATCGTTTTCATTGGCCTTTCATTCAGGTATCTTTGCAGGTAACCAACCGAAATAAACATCTGATGAATCTGGATAGTCTTCTTAAACAAACCATAGAGATCAGCAAAAAAGCCGGCCGGTTCATTGAATCTGAACGATCGGGTTTCCAATTCAATCAAATTGAATATAAGGGCCAGAATGATCTTGTTTCCTATGTAGACAAACAAGCTGAAAAACTATTAGTCGATTCCCTGGGCAAGATCTTACCTGAGGCAGGTTTTATTGCTGAGGAAGGGACCGGGGAAGCAAAAAAAGTTAACTGGGTGATCGACCCGCTGGACGGAACCACCAATTTCATGCACGGATTACCTCCCTATTCGGTTAGCATCGGATTGATGGATGGCATTGAACTATTGTTGGGCGTTATTTATATCATCCCCACCGATGAATGTTATTACGCCACCAGGAAAGGTAAAGCTTATTGCAATGAGGAGATAATAAAAGTGTCTGATGTCAGAAACTTTAATGAAGGCTTATATATAACCGGTTATCCCTACCGTGATTTTTCCAAAATTGAAAATTTCAATAAGCTTATGTACTATTTTCTCGCCAACACCCATGGGCTGCGGAGGTTTGGGAGTGCTGCCGCTGACCTGGCCTACGTGGCCAGCGGAAAAAGTGAAGGCTTTTTTGAATTTTTTCTGAATCCCTGGGATGTGGCGGCAGGAAGCCTCATCGTACAGCAAGCAGGTGGCGTCGTCACCGACTTCAGTGGAGGCGATAATTATATCCATGGCAGGGAACTGATCGCTGGCACCCATGTTCATGCTGAAATGCAAAAAATAATTTATGAACACTGGTATGATACTAATTGATTATATTTGCATGAATTTTGTAGAGGATTAACCATGATGCAGGAAATCATAGTTTTTATTTTGTTCATTGGCGCCATAGGATATGTGGGAAGCCTTCTTTGGAAATCAATCAATACAGATAATGGCTGCCATACCGGCTGTAATTGTGATCCACAACAGGTAAAAAAATTACAAAAGCAGATCATACGGCAGGACAGGAAATAAATTTCCCATGAACCCGGGCTGATACAGTACAAAACATTGGCCCCGAAAATTCAACTTGTTTATCCAGGTTTCCTTCCGAAAGGGAACTTTATGGTCAATAATCCAGGTTACTTCAGGCCCATACCTTTGTTCCTTCCGTGCAATTGGAACAGATATCAATGGAATTCCGGGAATTGATTACCTTCGCCCGGAACGCTTGATAAGTTACTCCGGTCCATATCGAAACTAAAGGATCGGTCAGGATATTACCCATCCGGTAGGAAGCGTCCTTATCAAAGCAGCAAGGAACCAGATGGCCATCCCAGGTGATCACAGAAGAACTCCACATACGCCAGCAATGATTATTCATATCATTGACCAGCGTATAACGGCCATTCATGCCTTTTACATACCTGGAATAGGCCTCATTTTCGGGGATCCGGTATGCGGCGGACTGAACATCATAGACCTGGGCCGTTTTAAATTTCACCTCATCTACGCCAGTCTTCCGGCCCAATGATCGAAGTTCATAAATCTGATGTTCGTTAAAACGAAAGATAATGAACTGGAAAATGATTTGGGGATTCTCCCTTCCCAGTTTTTTCTTCCATCTGATAAGTCGACTGGTTCCTTCAATTACTTTCCTGAGATTACCACCTACCCTGTATTGCGCGTAGGTTTCCTGGTCGACGCCGTCGATCGAAATGATGATCTTATCTAATCCACTCAATACGGTATTTCTGGCGTTATCATCATCCAGGAAATGACCATTGGTAGAGGTGGCTGTGTAAATTTTTTTCCCCCTGGCATATTGGACCATATCAAAAAAATCAGGATTCAGGAAGGGCTCGCCCTGAAAATACATGTTAAGGTATATGAGATCTTTTTCTACCTTGCCGATCATCGTCCTGAAGCCTTCAATACTAAGCATACCGGTGGGCCTGGTAAAGGACCTCAGCCCGCTGGGACATTCCGGGCAACGCAAGTTACATGATGTGGTGGGTTCTATGGATAGCGCCATGGGCCTGCCCCAGATAACAGGTCTTTTTATCATTCTTGAAAGAATAAAACTGAGCCGCAGAACAATGAGGTTAAGAATTTTCCGGAAGGTGATATAACGCAATATGTGATATACTTCTTTCAATAACAATATATTTAATACAAAGGACTTACCCAATACAAGTAATGTTTGTAAACCTGAAAAAAACAATAATAAGGGAACTTAAAAATAAATGTTTATATTATCAATTCATTATTTTGTCCGGAAAAACAGTAAATTGATTGCGTGATAAATTACTAGTTTTAAAGAATTTAATGACCTTAAAATATTAATCTATAACCACTTTAATTATTGATCTTATGAAAAATCCAGACCTTTTTTCAAGCAGGTTCCTTGCCGTCAGCCTGGGCCTTTCAGCTATTCTGTTATGCGGCAGCCTGTTTCTTTTTTCATTAAATGCCGTAGGGGTAGCAAAAGCCGGTGACCGTGATAATCTGCAGGAGACACTCAACTATCCTGTCGCTGAAAGTTCCATAAGAAAGTTGGATCCCGCCCAGGATGATGAAGACATCAGGGCGATCCAGTCCTTCGGCATCGGCATCAGGGATGGAAACCTGTATTTCGGAATATTATATAATAATAATACGATCGGGCTACATAAATCGCCGGCTGATAGTGAAGATGTGCTGGATTGGTAGCCAGCCGTCGTCAGCCGGTTATTTACGGTTTCGCTTATTACTTCTGTATTTTTTCCAGGTAGCCCATCCCGATTCCCAGGAAGGGTAGCGGTATCCTCTTTTATGGTTTAACACAGCAATTCGATACAAAATGCGCCAGTGAAAAAACAACACCCGGTAGGCTTTAAAAAGGGGAAATCCGGGATGATATATATGGGCGGGCTCACTTTTAGCGCCATTCAGTTCCAATATTTTAAATTCCTCTCCATTTTTCAGGGCATCTATTGAACGGCACCTGATATCGAACCGGCCATAATAGAATCCTTCGATCCTGGCGGCGATCCCGTCAATAAATCCGGCCAGTTTTTTATCGGCCAGTTCTGTAACATTAATAAAAGTAGCTCCCCGGCTATGATTTCCGATCGGGACCAGTTCGATGCGTTCTTTGCGGCCAGGAATATAATTCATCAGATCGGGATGCCTCCTTTCCAGTATTTTCATCTGACGTCTTGCCCTGGGGTCGTTCAGGATCAGGGTACGCATATCGGATCTCCCATCGCCTGCAACATATAACAACTCTTTCCGTACCATGGAACTGATCACACCATGATTCTCATCAGGCATCCGGTAATAAAACACCCCTAGCTCTACCGGAAGATCAATATATTCCTGCAGAATGAAATCATCCCTGATACGGCTGATATATTTCTTCAACTCTTCTGAATCTTCCAGTTTTTCCACCATATAACCCCTTTCACCATGATCCGGTTTGGCAATTACCGGAAAATGCACCTGACGATCATACATCGATTCATATACTTCTTCAAAGGAACAGGGATGTCGAAAAAAAAGAGTTCCAGGTATTAACTCTTGTGGGATTAACTGAAATATTGAATATTTTGATTCTATCAGGAGACCTCCGCTTTCAATTCCGGGATTGACAGAAAAGAAAAAAAATGGCGTTTTTGCCTTAAGAGATAACCAAAGCCAATAGATCATAATGGGAAAATAAAGCACCTGCCAGGGCCAGTGTTCCCATTTAAAAAGTCTTTTCAGGAATGAAAGATTGCTTTTCAGTGCGAAATATTTTTTATTTGGGAACCTTTTCCTTACTTAATAAACTTTGCCTGTATTCGCTTCCGTTAAGGAGATCCTTATAGGTCATCGTCACTTCTTTTTTATCCATTAAGACCGAAGTTATACTGACGGTCCTTAACCCATGTGCTTCCCTTGCCATTAAAAGATCGGTGTTTTTATCTCCTTCCCCACCAAAACAATGAAAATGAAGGACCTTTTCAGTGTCCGGCCGGCTTTCTTCCTTCATCCAGATATTAAACCATCGCTCTCTTTTTTTTATGACTTCATCATCATAAAGGGTTACCGATGACCAGATACGGGGCTTTTCGAATGGATAATTTTTTAGAGCCCTTTCCTTACCATCCCATCTGAACTCATATAAGTTAAAATCATGGATGACAACGAAGGTGAAGGGTTCGATATTGGAAAGGTCGTACAGATCGAAAAAGTCAAAGATCCGGTCATAACGGAAAAAGTCAATAACGACCAAACCGCGGCTATGACGGTATGGATAATCAGGCTGATGGCGCTTAACAGCACCATTCAAAAGGCATACGGCATTCAGCCGGTCGTCGGTTGCTATCCAGGATCCTCCCCCCTGCGGATCGCCGGGATACAGGAGCGAATATGTGTTATTCCCATGATCAATAAAAGGGGGGGTTGCTGCAGCACGTGTGGTTTTCTCATCCCGGTTGCTGGTCAACAGGTAGCTATGACTACTTAATGGGATGAAGGTAACTGTGCACATAAACTTCAATTATCGTTTCTATACCTCATGGTTGAGCTGGCAATACCAAAACTATCAGGTAATTCGATATACTCACAAATGTCCTTGAATGCAGTTTTTATTATGGCCAGATGATGTACGGTATGTTCGATATTATAGGCCAGTTCCCGTTGGTAATTGGTCCGTAATACAAGAACATCATCGGAAATTTCACCATACCTGATCTCGAGCATTAATTCCGGATCACGTGTCTCGCGGCCGATCAGCGCTTGAAGGGTTGCAATCTGTTCCATTGCGTAAAATTTATCCTCCTCAATCCTGGCATCTCTCTTCCGCTGGTCATAATTGATCACTCCTTTATCCATACCCTCAAAAAGACATTGATAGAATTCGATAATATGACGGACATGCTGTCCGATAGATGCCTCCAGCGAGACGACATTAAGACTATAATCTTTTTCTCTGATCTGTTCCAGAACATCACGTAACTGATCAAGAATCAAAGAAGATGCATTAATAAGGTTCATGATTGGGAAAAACGATTTTTTATGATTGTAAACAAAACAGATCTTCAACCTTGACCTGTTTTAATCGCCAAGTTAATAAATACTCTTCAATTCTGCTTTTACTCAGCCATTAAAGTTGACACTCCCGGATGCAGCAATATTCCGAAATATTTTTGTTGCTTTTTCAGGGATGATCATAATCCCAATCATTCCGTCTCATCCTTTACGATTTCCCAGGCCCGGGAAGGTTCAAAACCTTTTCCTGCCAGAAACTGGACGATTTTGTTCTGCCGGATATATTGTTCCTGATCTTTTACACTGCGATCTTTCTGACGGACTAATTTTATCATAACATTCCGGTACTCTTCTTCATTAATCTGGTTCAGCGCCTTTTCGATCACTTCATCCCCGATCTTTTTCTCTCTCAACCCATATCTTATCTTGTTCCTCCCCCAGTGGTTACTCCGTAATTTTCCGAAAGTATAGGCAGTGGCAAACCGCAGATCGTCGATAAATCCTTCACTGATCAACCGGCCCATGATCTGCAGGGCCTTTTCCCCCTGAATCTGGTATCGATCCAGTTTTTTCTGCACGTCAAACGATGATCGCTCCTGATATGCACAGTATTTCATCAGTTTGCTTAAAACATACTTCTGTTCGACCTGAGCATTCAACGATTCCCTCGTATCATCCTTTTTATGAAACAAAACGGGTCTTGTTTATTTGTGAAATATTATACTCTAAAACCAAGAATCAATACATCATCAGTCTGCATTTGTGAGCCTTTCCACTCATAAAAAACAGACCTCAATTGTTTTTCCTGTTCGCTGAGCTTCATATGGTGGATAGTCTTCAACAGGTTCCTAAAATGTAATTTCATGAATTTTTTACCCTTATCTCCTCCAAACTGATCCTGATAACCATCAGTTGCCAGGTAGAGGATATCTCCTCGTTTCAGCTTTAGTTTCTGGCTGGTAAAGACTTTTTTTTCAACCTCGTTACCTCCTACTGAGAAACGGTTCCCCTTTTCCTGTCTGAACTCCTCATCCCGAATCAGGTAAAGGGGTACTTTGGCGCCCGAATAAATTAATTCATTGGATTTTTTATTATAAACACAACAGGCTATGTCCATCCCTTCAAATGCCGACAGGGTGATGCCATGCTGATTAAGTGCTTCCTTTACATTCCTGTCAAGGATTTCAATAATTGTATTGGGGCTCTGGCAAAGGGAGCTGTCTATGATGATCTGGTTAAGGAGAGAATTAGCAAGTACAGTCATAAAGGCCCCGGGTACACCATGACCGGTACAGTCAATGACCGCAAAGCAAATGATATCCTCATGTTCTGAGAGCCAGTAAAAATCCCCGCTTACAATATCCCTGGGAAGGTAAAAAACAAAGGAATCGCTGAAATAATCAGAAAAAGTTTCCTTGTCCGGCAATAAGCTCAACTGGATTCTTTTGGCATATTCAATGCTGTCGGTTATTTGACGGTTTTTATCGGCCAGAATATAATTGGCCTTTTCGATATCATCGCGCCGGATGGAGATCTCTTCTTTCTGCTTTCTGATGGCTTCTTTCTGCTGCTGAAGCGTAGTATTGGCACTGTTCTGCAACCGGTATTGCCGGTAAACAACCACAGTAAGGGTGAAAACGAAAACCAGACCGGTAATCAGCCAGACGTTCATCAGGTTCTTCTCTGCCGTTTCAAGGTCTTTTATCCTGTTCTCACTACGAAGTAACTGTATCTGCTTTTCTTTATTCGCAAGTTCATACAAAGCCTCTGCTTCAGCGATCTTTAAGGCAGATTGATTATTAAACATTTCTTCCCGGTGAAGCATATATAACTTAAAATAGATAAGGGCATTTTCCTGATCCCCCAATTTGTCGTAATATTTGGCCAGGTTATTATAGCAGGTCTGCAAAACCGGGTCAGCATCAATTCGTTGAGCCACAGCCAGGCTTTGTTTTAAAAAACTGATAGCCATCCGGTAATTGCCTGTCTCTGAATAAAGATTCCCGATTTCAGAATATACCTTGGCCTGTAATTCGAGATCGACCGATTGATCACTGTATTCCAGGCTTTTTTGCAGGTTCTCGAGCGCTTTTTCAAAATCATTTAATTTCTTGAAAGCAATTCCCAGGTTATAATAGGAATACCCCATTCCTTCCAGATCGTTTTCCTGACGATCCAGTTCAAGAGCTCTTTGATAAAATTTCCGGGCTTCTTCAGCATCGCCCAATCCGAGGTGCATATGTCCCAGGTTACTGAGGGAAGTTGCTATAATATATGAATCATCCTCAGCCTTCGCTAGAAAAAGCGCCTGATTAAAGTATTGTCTCGCCTTTTCATACTGACGAAGATCAAGATAGATATTTCCAATAGAATTCAAAAGACTCGCTTTGCCCTCATCCAGTTTCAGTGATTCGTAAAGTTCCAATGAAATATGGCAGTTTTCAATCGCCGCTTCTTTGAAACCCATATAGGATTTAATATCACATAAAAGGGAGTGGACAGCAGCCAGTTGTTTCTTATCATCCACAATACGAAAGATCTCGAGAGATTCATTGGTGTATTGAAGGGCTGCCTGATAGTTAGAGGTTAAAAAAAAGGCCGATCCTATCTTAAAAAGTGTCATGCCTGTCTTCCGGTCATCAGTAAGCCCTCTGTAAGTAGACAAGGCTATGTTGTAATGCATCAATGCACTATCAATCTGGTTGTTATGGTTGAAATAGTCCCCGATATGAAGATGGGCATCCGCAAGTCCTTCTTCATATTTTATGGATTCAGCCAGGGATACGGCCGCTCTTGCCTTTTCAAGGACCTTTGCAGGGGCCTCCGTTTGAAAAGCACCTATAAGAACTAACAAAAGATCAGTCTTTCTCCTTTTATTATTGGTATTAGAGAGCTCAAATTCCAGACTGTCAGTATCAATCGCATAGGTTAGGCTACTGCACAGAAAAATTATTAATATGGTACTTATCAGTCTCAACATTTTGTAAGTTTACAATTCTTACAAACCATTTCTAATTTGTTAAAATAAATACTCAAAAGCAAAGTTTATTTTTATCCGTATTCATAAATAATGACAATTATGAAAGCTGTTCTTAATCTATCACTCATCTTATTAATACTGTTTTCCTGTGAAAAGAAAACAGAAGACAAGCAAAATATTAATATCCGGGAGGAGGGTTTTTACTTTGAAGGCATGTATGTCCCATTTACATTGACTGCGGACCTGTCGGTACTCTCGGAAAATGAAAGAAAGATGATCCCGGTACTTATTGAAGCGGCTGAGATCATGGATCAATTATTCTGGGAAGAGGCCTACGGTAAAAAAGATTCGTTGCTGGCCTCTCTTAATGACTCTGAACTGAAAAATTTTGCGCGCATCAACTACGGCCCATGGGACAGACTTAATGGCAACAAACCATTTATCGATGGTGTCGATGAAAAGCCGGAAGGCGCTAACTTTTATCCGGCGGATATGAGCAGGGAGGAATTTGAGGCTGCTGAAATAGCCGGTAAAAAAGATCTCTATACAATGATCCGCAGAGATGAATCAGGAAAACTGATGTCCATTCCCTACCATGATTACTTCAAAGACCGCATCGGAAAGGCTGCTGACCTCCTTGATCAAGCCGCCGCTTTGTCCGAAGATCAGGAACTTAAACACTACCTTACCCTGAGGGCAGGGGCCTTCAGAACAGATGAATACCAGCCCAGTGATCTGGCCTGGATGGACATGACAGACAATACCCTTGAGGTGGTAATAGGCCCCATTGAAACCTATGAGGATAAATTATTTGGATACAAGGCAGCTCACGAGGCCTATATTCTGATCAAGGATAAGGAGTGGAGCGTCCGGCTGGACAAATACGCTGCCTATCTCCCTGAATTGCAGAAAAACCTGCCCGTGGCCGATGCCTATAAACAGGAAAAACCAGGATCAGATGCCCAGTTGAATGCTTATGATGTCATCTATTATGCGGGTGATTGCAATGCAGGCAGTAAAACCATCGCAATCAATCTGCCTAATGATGAAGAAGTACAGCTTGAAAAAGGCACCCGCCGCCTTCAGTTGAAAAATGCCATGAAAGCCAAATTCGATAAGATCCTGGTCCCGATAGCCGGTGAACTCATCGAGGAAGATCAGCTGGGTAATATCACTTTCGATGCCTTTTTCGCCAATACCATGTTCCATGAGGTGGCTCACGGACTGGGAATAAAAAACACCATTACCGGGAAAGGCACTGTCAGACAGTCGCTCAAGGAACATGCTTCCGCTGTCGAGGAAGGCAAAGCAGACATCCTGGGATTGTATATGATCGATGAACTTCATAAAAAAGGAGATATCGATGGCAGCCTGGAAGATTATTATGTCACTTTCCTGGCCGGAATATTCAGGTCCGTCCGGTTTGGGGCCACCCAGGCGCATGGCAAAGCCAATATGATCCGGTTTAACTACTTTAAAGAGATGAATGCCTTTGTACGAAACACCGAAAATGGCAAATACCGGGTAAACTTTGATGAAATGCAGAAAGCGGTGAAGGCCTTATCGGA
>CAZYDB010000024.1:0-24846 GCA_964645995.1 uncultured Roseivirgaceae bacterium | reverse complement strand
TCAAGATCCCCCTTATCCGCATTAATCACAATATCAAAATTATCATCCTCACTGAATTTCTTCCTGATCATGGTCCTGAATACATCCTCCAGTATCCTGATCATAGTCGGACGATCTACATTTTTTTGCTTGGCAAATTCAGCAAAAGATTCAATTAACGTTCCAGCGTCCATTGTCATTATTTAAATGTAACTAATACGTTTGTTTTCTTTATTTGTTCATAACTTATGAAAGCATCTTCAACAGGATCTTTCTGTTTCTTCTGCTCTTTCCTGATACTGATCCCGTCATCTTCGACGTCGATCAGTTCACCTCTAACCATAGAGTTATCAGTCAGCGCTACCTTAACGCTCCTTCCAATATTTTTCTGATACTGCCTCCTGCTTTTTAACGGAAAATCCAGCCCCGGGGATGAAACCTCCAGGGTATAGCTCCCACTAATCAGATCCCGTGCATCCAGTTCATTGGATAATTTTCTGCTTATATCCGAACAAACCGAAATATCTACACCCTGGTCTCCATCGATCAGGACCATAACCTTCTCTTTGCCCAGGACCCCCTTCACCTGAATATCAACGATAAAATAGTTTTCATCAGGTAGAAACCGGCTTACTAGATCTTCGATATTTTCAGTAACTTTACTCAAATATTTTACCAATAAAAGAGGGGACTTATGTCCCCTCCATCAAAAGAATATTTATTTCACCGCAAAGTTACTATAATTCATAATCAAATCAAATTTTTATTTTTTCTGTTAAAAATTTCACTATTTAGACTGATTGAATCACTTTTGTAACAGCTTAATAATGAACTCGATTTGACAAATTATGCTCAAAGAACTCAAAGTATATAATAGTTTAACACGGAAAAAAGAAATTTTCGAACCACTGAATCCCCCCTTTGTCGGCATGTATGTCTGCGGGCCAACCGTTTATAATGACGTTCATCTGGGCAATGTCCGCACCTTCTTGAGTTTTGATATCATTTACCGGTACCTCAGTCACCTGGGATACAAGGTCAGGTATGTCAGGAATATTACTGATGTAGGCCATCTTGAATCCGATGCCGATGAGGGAGAGGACAAAATAGCAAGGAAGGCCAAACTGGAAAACCTGGAGCCGATGGAGATCGTGCATCGATACACCCGGGATTTCCACCAGGTGATGGATTTGTTCAATATTTTATCCCCAAGTATAGAACCAACAGCCACCGGGCATATCCAGGAACAGATTGAGATGATCGAACAAATAATAGAGCATGACCTGGCTTATGAATCACAAGGATCAGTTTACTTTGATGTGAAAAAATATAATGAAGGTCATCAGTATGGGATACTTTCAGGAAGGAAGGTTGAAGAGCTGCTGTCGGGACAACGCAGCCTCGAAGGACAACAGGAAAAAAGAAATCCTGAAGACTTTTCCTTATGGAAAAAAGCTGCTAAGGAACATATTATGAAATGGAATTCACCCTGGAGCAAGGGTTTCCCCGGCTGGCACCTGGAATGTTCCGTGATGAGCACCCGTTACCTGGGAAAAAGTTTTGATATTCATGGAGGCGGTATGGACCTGAAATTTCCCCATCATGAATGTGAAATAGCCCAATCGGTAGGTGCCTATGAAAAGGATCCGGCCAAATACTGGCTTCATACCAATATGCTTACCGTTAATGGACAAAAAATGAGTAAGTCGCTGGGCAACTCATTCCTGCCTCAACAACTGATCACCGGCGATCATGAATTACTTGACCAGCCGTACAGTCCTATGACTATCAGGTTTTTTATGCTTCAATCCCATTATTCAAGTACCCTTGATTTCTCAAACGAAGCTCTCAAGGCTGCTTTGAGGGGATATAAAAAAATGATGAACGGGGTAAGAATAGCCAGATCCTTATCCTATGAAACTGATGCCTCGGTCGAAACTGATGAAAATCAGATCCGACAGATCGACCAGATCTGTGATAACTGTTACCGGGCCATGAATGATGATTTTAATACTGCGGTCACAATAAGCCACCTCTTCAACTTGTTAAAAAAGATCAATAATATTCATAATGGGCACCTGAAAACCGCCCAGTTAGGGAATGCTTCCTTTCAGAAACTAGTTAACACGTACCTCTCCTTCAGCCAGGATATCCTTGGACTCAAAGAAGAGAAACCGGTAAACCAGGAGGGCTTACTCAATATTTTACTGGATATTTACAAAGAAGCCAAAGGGGCTAAGGATTATGGCAAGGTGGATCAAATCAGGGCCAAATTAAAAACCATGGGCATCGTATTGAAAGATATGAAGAATAAAATAGACTGGGCCTATGAAGAATAGATCTTCGGCTATAACGGTACTGGCAATTCTCTTTTCAATCCCGTTAATAAGCAGGTGCACTTTTGAAAAATCCAGGCAGGAAAAACCTTTAGATCTCCCTGTGGCAACTATTCAGATACCCGACTTTAACGAAGACAGCGCTTATTATTTTATCAGACGGCAGGTTGAGTTCGGTCCCAGGGTTCCCAACACCCCGCCCCATCTTGCTTGTGGCGATTACCTGATCGCTAAATTACGCGCTTATAATGCGGAGGTCAATGTGCAGGATTTTCAGGCAAGGGCTTATGATGGCAACCTGTTATACCTTAGAAATATTATTGCGGGGTTTTATCCCGAGAGACCAAAGAGGATACTGCTCGCTGCCCACTGGGATACCCGCCCTTTTGCTGATAAGGACAGCGTAAGGATCCATGAACCGATCGATGGGGCGAATGATGGAGGCAGTGGGGTCGGCGTTCTTCTGGAAATTGCCCGGATCATTTCCCTTATTCCCCCTACCAATATCGGTATAGATATTATCTTATTTGATGGTGAGGATTACGGTGAACCGGAATCGTATCCCTACCATGTGAATGATGAACCCGGAAAAATATGGTGGTGCCTGGGCTCACAATACTGGTCGGCAAATAAACATAAAAGAAATTATATGGCGTATTACGGTATTCTTCTTGACATGGTCGGGGCCCGGAAAGCTCGTTTCTTTAAGGAAGGTGGATCCATGCAATATGCCGGTAAAGTGGCGGATAAAGTTTGGAAGGCCGCCAGTCGTAATGGATACAGCACCTTCTTCATCAATCAAACCAGCCCGGGAATTACCGATGATCATATCTTCATGAACAGAGATGCCAAAATACCAACCATTAATATTGTGGAATATGATCCTTCTTCACCGGATTCCTATTTTGGGGAATACCATCATACCCATCAGGATAATATGGATATTATCGACAAGGCAACATTGAAGGCAGTGGGACAAACCCTCTTGCATGTATTGTATCAAGAATAGGGATCTTCCCTTATCCGTTTTTATATAATTACTTATTTTTGCATAATAAAGAAGAGAATATATGTTTGAAAATTTAAGCGTAAAGTTAGATCAAGCATTTAAAAACCTGAAGGGACAGGGTAAGATCACCGAGATTAATGTCGCTTCTACGGTTAAGGAGATCCGCAGGGCATTGATCGATGCTGATGTGAATTATAAAGTAGCCAAGGATGTCACTGATAATATCAAAGAAAAAGCACTTGGCAGGGATGTGTTGATCGCTGTTTCTCCCGGCCAGTTATTAACCAAAATTGTTGCTGAAGAGCTTACTGATCTTATGGGAGGCTCCAAGGCAGACCTCCAGGTTGATGGTGATCCGGCGGTTATTCTGATCGCCGGCTTACAGGGATCGGGTAAAACGACTTTTTCGGGAAAGCTCGCGAATCATTTCAAAAAGCAGGGCAGGCAGGTGATGCTTGCTGCCTGCGACATCTACCGTCCCGCCGCTATCGACCAGTTGAAAGTAATAGGTGAGCAGGTCAGTGTAGAGGTTTATGCAGAACCCGAGAACAAAAACGCGGTCGAGATTGCCAGCCATGCCATAAAAGAAGCCAGGAAGAAAGGCATAAAAATAGTGATTGTCGATACTGCAGGGCGGCTTGCCATCGACGAGCTGATGATGAAGGAGATCACCTCCCTCAAGAAAGCATTAACTCCCGCTGAAACGCTCTTTGTCGTTGATTCAATGACTGGTCAGGACGCGGTAAACACCGCAAAAACCTTCAATGAAGAGCTGGATTTTGATGGGGTGGTGCTGACCAAACTTGACGGTGATTCAAGGGGTGGTGCCGCTTTATCCATTCGCACCGTAGTTGATAAACCAATAAAATTTATCAGCACAGGAGAAAAGATGGATGCCATTGATGTGTTCCACCCCGACCGAATGGCCCAGAGGATACTGGGAATGGGTGATGTTATTTCTCTGGTAGAGAGGGCTCAGCAGACCTATGACGAAGACGAAGCAAGACGCCTTAACAAAAAGATACGTAAGAACCAGTTCGATTTTGATGATTTCCTTTCACAGCTTCAACAGATCAAAAAAATGGGAAATATCAAGGACCTGATGGGAATGATACCCGGAATGGGAAAAGCAATGAAAGGTATTGATATTGATGACGATTCTTTCAAGCCCATAGAAGCGATCATTAGGTCCATGACTTATGAAGAAAGGGAAAATCCGGATATTTTAAATGGCAGCAGAAGAAAGAGAATAGCTATTGGAAGCGGCACATCCATTCAGGAAGTCAATAATCTTCTGAAACAATTCAACCAGATGAAGAAGATGATGAAGACCATGAATAAAATGGGTGGAAAGCGCAGTATGGCCGCCATGAATCTTTTCGGCAAATAAGGAGTACAGTAATACTTATACTTTCTTTGCTGAAGCCTATTTAACATACATCACCGACTTCACCGCCTCGATCGTCCGTTTTACATTAGGCAATACGGCTTCTATCAATGTTGGTGCGTAGGGAAAAGGAACGTCCTTGTTTACAATCCTGCGTATCGGTGAATCCAGGTAATCAAAAGCATTTTTCTGTACGTGAAAAGTAATCTCGGAAGAAATTGATGCCAATGGCCAGGCCTCCTCAATGATCACCAGGCGGTTTGTCTTCTTTACCGATTCAATTACCGTCTTGAAGTCAATCGGGCGAACGGTTCTGAGATCAATAATTTCAGCCGAAATATTATCTTTTGCCAACGCCTCAGCTGCTTCCTGTACAACCTTAAGTATCTTTCCAAAAGTAACCAATGTTACATCTGTACCTTCTCTTTTGATATCTGCTGAACCAAGTGGGATATAATATTCTTTTTCGGGTACCTCTCCTTTATCGCCATACATCAATTCTGATTCCATGAATATCACAGGGTCATTATCCTGTATTGACGACTTCAGTAATCCTTTTGCATCATAGGGATTGGCCGGCACAACAACTTTCAATCCGGGTGTGTTGGCATACCAGTTCTCAAAATTTTGTGAATGCTGTGCACCCAGTTGTCCGGCATTTCCTGTTGGACCCCTGAATACAATAGGCAGCGGAAACTGGCCACCTGACATATACATCATTTTGGCAGCTCCATTGATCAGCTGGTCAATAGCTACCAGCGAAAAGTTAAAAGTCATGAATTCAATGATGGGTCGTAATCCATTCATGGCCGCACCAATACCAAGGCCGGCAAACCCGAGTTCAGTGATGGGTGTGTCAACAATACGCTCAGGCCCGAACTCATCAAGCATTCCCTGGCTTACCTTATAGGCCCCATTATATTCCGCAACCTCCTCACCCATCAGAAAGATCTTATCATCTTTTTTCATTTCTTCAGTCATCGCCTCTCTTAAGGCTTCTCTGAATTGTATTTCTCTCATGATTCAGCTTTTATAAACAGAATGCAAAAATATTAATTAGGCCTCCAATAACAAAGCGGACAACAGTCAAAAGATAAAAAAAAGGCTGGTCAATAATTGACCAGCCTTTTTTTTGTCTTCTTTATTAATTATTGCAATGCATTTCTGAAAGCTTCTGAATCCACAAAAGTAACAAATTCAAGGTCTTTCATGGCTTTCTCCTTCAGTGTAGGATCAGCATCAACAGCACTCTTTAGATTGCTTGCCACATCGCTGGCATTGCCTTTTCTTGCAGCAGCAACGGCATTACCATAGTATGCAAGTGCATAGTCTGAATCTTTCTCAGTTGCCTCATCAAAATTATTGGATGCTGCATCATATTCCTTTTTGAGAAGATAGGCTAACCCTCTGTTAAACAGATTATCGGGATTTTCATCAACGTTTGACAATGACTGAACGGCATCATCATACATCCCTTTCTTAACTTCAACCACACCTTTGACGCTGTTAAAGCCCTGGCCATGTTTCAATGGAGGATTCATGTCAAGAGCTTTAGCCAGTTCTTCATAGCCCTGATCGACTTTATCCTGCATCATGTATGCGACACCCAGATTGCCATGAGCATGTGCATTATTATCTCTGCTTCTGATGGAAATCTCAAACTGTGTGACTGCCTTATCCAGGTTTGCTGCAGGGTCATTGCCAGCTTTTACATCTTCAATAGCCATCGCCAGATAAACGGCGCCCAGGTTATTATGAGAGGCAAAATGAGGATATTGCTTGGTGGCTACTTTGTAAATAGCTTCTTTTTCTGATAATGAAGGCGTCAGGTAGGCTGCATAAGCCATTTCGCCATAGATCAATGTGTCGGCAGGTGCTTTCCCTTCAACGATCATTTTAGCAAGAACGGCAATCTCTGCGTCAGTCTTTTTCTCTTTTACCTTCAGAATCTCGGTCTTGGCAAAACGAAGATCCGGATAAATATCATCAAATATCTTATCATAACTGCTTAATCCATGCAACCGGTCTTCCTTATCTTCAAAACTACCGGAACCATTAACGATATTGAGTATTTCCTGCTTCTCTGATGAAGAAATCTTATCATAATTATTCAACATCTTCTTAAATTCATCCCAATTCCTGATAATAGGCTTAATGATGAACTTGATTGAATCCGCCATACCTTTATAGTCATAACGGTCCATCATCGAATTATAATAGGTCTCTACACGTGCAGGTCTGTTTTTTGCCAGATCGGTGTTAACCCTTTCAGTACCTTCCGGTGAGTGAGATCCGGTGATCGAAACGGTGCGGGTAACATTCTTTTCAGCGATAAAAGCAGATAAGAACCTTTGTTTTTCCCTGTTGGTTTCTTCTCCCTCAACATTGAAGTTTGGCCGTAACTGGTCAATCCCCTGTGGGAAATAGAAGTTAACATTAACAGGCTCCAGTTCTTCACGTGGTGTCCATCCTTCTACCTCATCGTCTTTATACTCGTAATTAACAAATGCCGCATAATGAGAGTCCTGCACTAACCATGGTGTGGTGATCAGCCCGGGAGCGATGGGCATCGGGGGTGTAGCCTGTACTTCCTTGTTCTTACGGGGATCAATGGCGAATCCCTGAATCGTGAGGTTCCCATCTTCCATACCAGGAGCATATGGCATAGTAAAGTCCTCTACCATTCTCGGCTGATTGGTATCCCTGTCCGGAATTTCGTTGGCTACAAATTCAATTCTTTCAAGATCATAGGATTGCCCTTCATATTCATACCTTGCATCGATAGCATATACAAGGTTTTTCTTTAGCATTTTCACAGGAAGTGTTGCCGATATTTCAAAATCAACAGAACCGCCATGCAGTTCAAGTGGATTTGGCGTGACCTTAAGATCCTGATCTTTTGCCATTTTAACCATCTGGTTCAATGCGCAACCAGAAAAAAATATGGTGCCAAAAATTGCTAACGCGAAACTTAATCTTCTCATTGGATTAGTTGGTTTAGTTATAATTTTACGTTTCTTTGATTCATTAATCACTTTAAAAATATACACAATAATAGTGATAAAAAACAAGACTCGAAACTATTTTTAAAGCAAATTGGTTCTTAAATTTGTATAAATAATTAGAAAAATGAAAAGAATTCAGAACTTCTTTGAATATAAATTTTTCGGTGTTTGTACAAAATTGGGAGAAAAGTTAAAGATTCCAACATCAAGTATCAGAATTTTTTTTATATACGCCTCCTTTCTCACCTTTGGTTCACCGGTAATTATTTACCTTGCCCTTGCGTTTACCATGAATTTCAGAAAATGGCTAAGAAGAAGATATAATACGGTCTGGTATTATTGATTTCAGATTAAAAAAATATTTTTTACGCAACAGATAATAGGAAAAAACAATAGAACCGGCAAACATCCCATCCGGTTCTTCATTGATTCTACTGATCTTTTTCCTTTTATTATAATGGTATCGAAAGTTTTTTAATACATGCCAGTCAGCCCTGATGACGGCTATAAAATCTGCAAAAGTGTTAAAAACAAGAAACTTCATTGCAGCAATACCATCAAGCAATAATCTGATAATGACTTTATAAACAAGCACATTCCTCCTTTCGTTTTTTATCAGCGTAATAAAGCTGTTTCTGAAATTAAGATAGTTCTTAAAGGGATCGCTTTCCTTAAGCGTACCACCCCCAACATGGTAAATAACACTTTCGGCAGAAAAATAAACTTTCCTTCCGGTGAGTTGTATTCTCCAGCAGAGGTCAATTTCCTCCATATGAGCGAAATAATCTTGATCAAAACCTCCCAGTTCATGAAAAACACCGGCTCTTACAAAAAGACAGGCGCCGGAAGCCCAGAATACCGGACATACATCATCATACTGGCCATAATCTTTTTCCATGGTGCGGAAGATCCGCCCACGGCAAAAAGGATATCCATAACTGTCGATCCAGCCTCCGGCTCCACCAGCATATTCAAAATGATCTCTGCGGCGATATTCCAGGAGTTTGGGCTGGCAGGCAGCAATCCCGGCATTTTCATCCATCAGACTAATGACGGGGCTGATCCAGCCATCTGTAACTTCGACATCAGAATTCAGTAAAATATAATATTCCGCCTTTACCTGTGATAATGCCTGGTTATAACCCCCTGAAAAACCAAAGTTCTCCTCCAGTTGAATGATAGTAACGGTGGGAAAATTTTCTCGTAAAAAATCAACAGATTCATCAGACGAAAGATTATCCGCTACATAAACCGGATATGCTGCGGAATAACGTATAACCAATGGCAGAAATTTTTCCAGATAATGCCTGCCATTAAAGTTTAAAATGACAATGGCTGCTTTGTCCATTAGACAAGGTTTCCGAGATCCAGTCCCGGTATATTGGGTAATATGCCGCCTGCACTCTTTTTGATCTCTTCCTTGGCTAGTGCCTCTGCTTCTTTTATCGCTTTATTTACAGCCGCAATAATAAGATCCTTTAACATCTCCTTGTCTTCCGGCTTGACTAGATCATCATCGATCTCCAGTTCAATCAGCTCTTTCAGACCATTGACCCTGGCTTTAACCATTCCTGCACCTGATTCCGCGGTAACGGTAAGGTTGCCAAGATTATCCTGGGCTTCCTTCATTTTTGCCTGAACTTCTTTCAATTTGCTGAATATATCCATCATGTTCATTATATTATTCTCTGATTAATAAGACTTTGCCAGTAAGATTATAGGCTTTCCCTAAATGATCAAGGGCTTCTGTTTTGTAAATATAAGTATTAAATGGCATTTCTTTCCCTTCAACCCTGCCATCCCAGCCGGCATCCTGATCAGTAGTCTCGAAGATAAGGTTTCCGTACCGGCTGTATATCTTCAAACTGAATTCTTCCATCAGGGTTCCCTCAGGGCGGAATACATCATTCAAGCCGTCACCGTCTGGAGTGAAAGCATCAGGGAACCAAAGAACGGATTCTATTTGCTTCAACACATAATTGGAAAAAGCTGCCTGGGGTGGCTGATCATTGGACTCAGCCTTTATCCTGTACTCATTGATCTGTGTTTTAATATAGTTCTCAATCTCATATACATTATCCGTACTCATGGATATTTCTTCCTGTAAAACACGTTGATCGTCATACACCTCTACCAAATAACGGTTAACACCATTAAGCCAACCGGTATAGTCATTCCACCGGATTATCCTGTTATTCTCTATTTTAAGATGTATCGTGCAGGCCAGGTCGCCCAGGTTAGAACGGTTTAAGCATTCATCCAGATAACTGATCCGGTAACAATAGGGCTGATCATTTACATCCACATCAGTATCAAGATATTGAGGAAGGGAAACGGTATCGAGGGTAGCATAAATGTCATCATCAATTCTTCGCTGTACAAAATAGGAAGTAGCCTCTATATCCTCTACGGGAGTCCACGATAAGCTAACATCATTATCGGCAACGGAGGCAGTAGTATTTTTCACAGGTGGTGGAAAAAAGATCCTGAATGCCTCAACACAGACCGTATCAGAATAACTTATGCCACCCGCACGGTCATGGTAAAGCACTGAATAACAGTATTCCGTGAAGCAGGAAACAGCATGATCAATAAAAGTCCTTCTGGTTTCGGATTCAATAGTACCCAGTAGCTGACTATCTCGGTATAATTGATACCGATCGAAATTCAAGGGAAAACTTTCCCAGCTTACCCTGTTCTGCCCATTTTCGGCTGTAGCCTGAAGTCTGATGGAGGAAATTGTATCAGAGTATATAAACGCCTCAAGGCATGCGTCATAAGCTGATATACGGAAGATATGCGTTATATTCTCGGTATCGATTGAATCTATTGTATAACTGGTTGATCCGGTATTGAGCGTGATAACCTCATTAAACCCGCCGGGAAGATCCTCTGCCTTCTCAAGCTGGTACTTAATACCGGGGTTAAGTTGGTAGGAGATCCTGACCGATCCTGACTCATCATCCTGAGCGGTCACAGAAACCGTATTCAGGGATGCTGCTACGAGCGCTTCAACCGTGGTGAATGTCCTGGTTGCCTGACCACAATTTTCTTTACCTGCTTCAAATAATCCTTTGACTGCTACGGTATGTGTGCCAGCCGGAAATTCATAGGGTGGTGGTATCACACCCTGATCAATGGTAATTGAATCATTACTTGAATAAATGATCCTGTGCCGGTCATACTGATCAGGTGCTATCTCGATCCGGGCGAAATTATTGGCACAGGCAAAGATGGTAAACTCAGGATCGGAAGAAGCATTCACAGTAAGGGAAAGGGTGTCGGTCTTGGGCGAAATATCCACATTGATCACCTGTACAATCCGGTAATCCCCGGGAGAATTGTAAATAAAGGATACTTCTTCATCCGGTTCAAACCCGGTAAAAACACCATCTCCGTCAAAATCATATTGTCTTACCGTTTCCGGTGGGAAAGTATCCGTTTCGGTAATAATCACCTCCAGAGGGGAACAACCGTTGATGTAATCAGCCTGAAACCTGCCATAAATACTTGAGTGCTGTGCCATTATATCCTGTGGCTGACAGCAATATAAAAGTATTAAAAACAGTATTCGATATATTGATGATGTATACAAAAACTAGCGCCTGTATTATTTTATCCCATAGGATCAGGGCCGGATAATTCCCGGACCACCTTTTCCATCGGTATTTCTTTCTGCTTCCCGGTCTTCATATTTTTTAACGAACCGATGCCTTTTTTCATTTCTTCGGAACCAATCATTAAAACGTAAGGGATATTCTTTTTATTGGCATAATTTAGCTGTTTTTTAAGCTTTGCCTGATCCGGGTAGATCTCTGCCTTTATACCTGCCTTCCTTAATTGACTTACTGTATGTAATAAGAATTTTTCGGTGTCCGGGTCGAAATTAGTGATTAAGACGTCTGTCATTCTGCTGATGCCGGAACTAAAAAGATCCAATTCGTCCATCACGTCGTAAACCCTGTCTATTCCAAAAGAAAAGCCGACACCCGGCATTTGAGGAAGCCCGAATACACCGGTAAGATTATCATATCTGCCTCCTCCGCCAATACTTCCGATATTTACTCCGGTTGCCTGGGCTTCAAAGATCACTCCAGTATAATAGGATAAACCCCTGGCCAGGGTAAAGTCAAAATCCACTTTTGAAAGATCCCCTCCGAGGGATTCCACATGATCCAGCGTGCGTTGTACCTCCCCTATTCCGGTCTCACCACGAGCAGTTCCTTTAAGCTGATCCAACATAAAGGCAAGTTTATCTATATTATCACCTGTAAAACCAACAATTTTTTCAATTTTGCTTATAAAAAGGTTTGAAAAACCGCTGTCTGAGAGGATCTCTTTTACCCTGATTATCCCGATTTTATCCAGCTTATCAAGGATCACAAAGAAAGTATCGGCTTTTTTCTTGTCACCGGCAACCTCGGCAATCCCTTCCAGTATTTTTCTGCTGTTTATTTTCAGTCTATATCCGCTCATCCCCAGCAAGTTAAAGACCTCCTGGACCATCATCGCAATCTCCGCCTCACAGATCAGCGAATCAGTCCCGATCACATCCGCATCACATTGATAAAACTCCCTGTAACGGCCCTTTTGTGGACGGTCCGCACGCCATACCGGCTGCATCTGGTACCGTTTAAACGGAAAAGCAATATCACCCCTGTTCATTACCACATATCGTGCGAAAGGAACTGTAAGGTCATAGCGCAGTCCTTTATCACTGATCCGGCTGGTAAGGGAAACATGATCTTCTAATGATTCAGGGCTAATCCCCTTGAGGAAATTGCCTGAATTCAGGATCTTGAAAAGAAGCTGATCGCCTTCGTCGCCATACTTGCCGGTCAGTACAGAAAGGTTTTCAATTGCCGGAGTCTCAAGGGGTAAAAACCCGAATTTCTCAAATGTCCTTTTGATCGTTTGTAAAATATAATTCCTTCTCACCATCACTTCGGGTGAAAAATCTCTCGTACCTCTTGGTAATGTCGGTTTTATGAAACTCATTCTTTGCCTGGTATTATGAAATGATGTTTAGTTCCTTACCGGTCAGGGTAAACGCTTCTATCGCCTGATCAAGATGCTCCTGCTCATGAGCGGCGGAAATCTGAACCCTGATCCTGGCCTGTCCTTTGGGTACTACCGGGTAATAAAAGCCAATCACATAGATACCCTTATCCAATAACATTGAGGCCATTTTCTGACTTAAGACAGCATCATACAGCATGATAGGCACGATAGGATGCTCACCGGGTTTGATATCAAAACCGGCGGCAGTCATTTTCCCTCTGAAATAAGAGGTGTTTTGTTCAAGCTTATCCCGCAGTTCTGTAGTAGCTGAAAGCATGTCAAACACAGCAATGGAAGCTCCAGTGATAGATGGTGCGAGTGTATTGGAAAAAAGATAGGGCCTTGATCGCTGCCTGAGCACATCGATGATCTCTTTTCTTCCTGAGGTGAACCCTCCTGAGGCGCCCCCGAGGGCTTTACCCAAGGTGCCGGTGATTATGTCCACCCGGCCCATCACCTCCCTGTATTCATGCACGCCCCTTCCCGTCCGGCCAACGAAACCGGTTGCATGACATTCATCACTCATTACCAGGGTCTCATACTTTTCGGCAAGGTCACAGATCCTGTCCAGCCGGGCAATGGTGCCATCCATGCTGAATACCCCATCCGTTACTATCAGCTTCTGCCGGGCATCTGCAGCGTCCTTCAGCCTGGCTTCCAGATCATCCATATCATTATGCTTATACCGGAAACGCTGCGCCTTGCATAACCGTACCCCATCGATGATGGATGCGTGATTCAGCTCATCGGAGATGATGGCACTCTCCGGGCCCAGCAAAGGCTCGAAGACACCTCCGTTGGCATCAAAGGCAGCGGCATAGAGGATGGTATCTTCCATGCCTAGGAATTCGGATATCTTCTCCTCCAGTGCCTTATGGATATCCTGTGTTCCGCAGATAAACCGAACCGACGAAAGGCCATACCCGTGGGAGTCGATCGCCTGCTTGGCTGCCGCTATCACCTCCGGGTGAGAGGAAAGGCCCAGGTAGTTATTGGCACAGAAATTCAACACCTTTTTGCCCCCCTGAATTTCGATCACAGCACCCTGGGGTGAGGTGATTATGCGTTCGCTCTTATAAAGCCCGGCCTGTTTGATCGCTTCCAACTCATTCTTTAATTCGGATTGTAGCTTCTGATACATAATAAAATACGGTTTTGGGGTCATAGTTCCGGATCACAACTGCCTATCATAATATCAATAGCAAGAGGGATCCTATAGTTTATCTGAACACAAATATATAAATTACCGGGGTGAATAACTTTTCATTTACTTTATTGATTACCGCGAATCTTTGTAATTTCGAACAGCGTAAAGAACAACCCGGAAATGGAGAAAATTTTAATTACCGGATCCTCCGGGCAACTGGGATCAGAACTGACCCTTGCCCTTAGTCAGGTATACGGTGAAAGCAATGTGATCGCCACCGATATTCACGAATCTAAAAACCAGGAGGTACATCTGTTTTTTGAGAAGATGGATGTGATCGATAAAAAGCACCTGGCTGAGGTTATCGCAAAGCATAGGATCACCCAGATCTACCATCTGGCAGCTATACTCTCAGCTACCGGTGAAAAACATCCGGGGCTGGCCTGGCGTGTTAATATCGATGGCCTGATGAACGTCCTTGACATAGCCAGGAATCTTCAGGTAAAAAAAGTGTACTGGCCTTCCTCGATCGCTGTTTTCGGCCCTAATACTCCCAAAGAAAATACCCCCCAGCATACGGTCACTGATCCGAATACGGTCTATGGGATCAGCAAACTGACCGGAGAACGCCTTATAGAATATTATTATTATCATTACGACCTTGATGTAAGAAGCCTACGATATCCCGGACTTATCGGCTATAAGGCCCTGCCGGGAGGTGGCACGACCGATTATGCTGTTGATATCTATCACAAAGCCCTGAAAGGAGAGGATTTTGACTGTTTTCTTGAAAAGGATACTTATTTGCCGATGATGTATATGCCGGATGCAGTCAGGGCGACAATGGAACTGATGGAATCCGATGCCAATAAGATCAGGATCCGCTCCAGCTATAATATCGGAGCCATGAGTTTCTCACCGGAAGAGATCTATCAGTCAGTAAAAAATCATCATCCGGATTTTGGGATCCGCTACAACCCCGATTTCCGGCAGGCCATCGCCGATTCATGGCCTGAGAATATCGATGATTCAGATGCACGGAAGGACTGGAACTGGGATCATGAATTTGATCTCGACAGGATGACGGAGGATATGCTGATGAACCTGAAAGCCATGCTGGCCCTTACCTGACGATCAGTTTCTGTGGTTTGGCCATAAGATCCCCTTCCAGATAGATGAAATAAATACCCGGGGCAAGGGTCTGGCTGAACCGGATGCTATTGTTCCCGGTCTGAAGTTCTCCGGTTTCTATCAACTCCCCGGAAAAAGAAAGCAGTTTATATCTCGCTTCCCTGGTGCCGGCATAGTTGATATCGACCCTGCTTTCATTTGAAGGATTGGGGTAGATATTCGGTTTCTGAACTATTTCATCGAGCTTAACGGATAGGATGCCATGAAACTCGGTGAATCCATCAAAATCGGTCGCCTTCAAGCGGTAATAGGAATACCCTTCAACGGGCATCTCATCATAAAATTGATATTCTTTTTTTATCAAGGAATAATCCGTTTTTGAATAGATCCGGCCGATCTCCCGGAATGTCCTGCCGTCGGAGGCCCGTTCGATTGAGAAATAATCAAAATTCTCTTCAGCAGTGGTCGCCCAGGATAATTTGACGCTTTTTATTTCGGTCTCGGCAAAAAACAAGGCAAATTCGACGGGTAGGGTTGTATCCTCTCCATTTCCAGTAAATTCAGTTGGCCCCGTAAAACTACCGCCGGCTGGCCAGCTTACTCCAGGTTCAGGAGGATTAGGTTCACTGGAAACGATAGTATTATCACAAATAAACAATCTCTCAATAGCCCCATTTCCATCATCTTCATTTATCACCGCTCCGGATTCAAGAATTAGCGTAAAAGGACAATCAGGATTAGGGCTATCTGAATCTCCAGGATAAAGTTTACCATCAAAATATAATTTTCCCTCCGGGAGAACCGCCTTCCAATATTACATCTGCAAACCATCTGGTTTCAGTCTCTTTAATTAAGGAATCTCCGGCTGGAATAATAACCGTACCGGCATTTGCATCATTGTTAAAGGCATCTGCAGGGTCCGATTCTCCGCCAGTACAATTCCACGTAGCACGTCCAGCTGGAGGTCCTGTCTGCCCACCGCCTGTAAGTAATGTACAGTTTTCTTGTGCAGTCAGAGGACCGATACCAAAAACAAAGATGAAAAGAAAAGATAATTTGCTAACAATCATTAATGCTTATATTGCTTGATATTTATTTTTTCTTATACAACTATGTAACCAAGTAACCAAAAGTATAAAAAAATTAATTTAAATTATTCTCCCTGTCCCAGCGAATACCCTCTTACGCCATCAAAAGTATATAAATGTTCGGTCTTGATAAAATCAAAGCCGTCATCTTTTATCCTGTTAAGCAATTGCAACAGATCATCATGACCAATTACTGCCTGATCATCCTTTCCGATAAACCGGCAGCGCCAGTGATCCGTGCAGAATGTTTCCGGGAACCCATCGGGATACACCTTCACCCCACGGTTAGTGATCATCTTCAGCTTCAGCTTATCCGTGGCCGACTTACTCAGCTTGTCACCGATCTTTTTCGGATCGCGGCCTTCCTGGTCCCAGTCAATGAACACATCGACTCCCTTAAGTTCTTTTTTCGACTTCTTCAACCTGGTCAGGACCACTTTCTTCATATTCTCAGCCGACGTATAGTTTACTGCCCGAAGTTGCACAGGTGTCTTCCCCAATCGCAGGATCACCTCTTTGGCAAAATCGGTCGTCCACACTTTTCGGTTAGAATCCTTATTAAATATGTCGGAGGTATGCATACCATCCTCAATGGTCTTCAGCCAGGCATTCTGTATTTTGCTGGCAATATCCGGCTGGTTGATATGTACCAGCATCAATACTGCCGCATTGATCAGACCGGAGGGGTTGGCGATATCCAGGCCCGCGATATCCGGTGCAGAGCCATGGATGGCCTCGAACATGGCTACTTCCTCACCGATATTGGCCGATCCGCCCAGGCCGACAGAACCGGTTACCTGAGCTGCAATATCAGAGATGATGTCACCGTAAAGATTCTGTGTGACAATCACATCAAGTGAATGAGGGCGGTCAGCAATAATGGCCGATCCGATATCAATGATCATATGATTACTCTCGATCTCGGGATATTCACGGGCAACTTCATCAAATATCTTATGAAAGATACCATCCGCCTGTTTCATGATGTTATCTTTCGTCATACAGGTGATCTTACGCCTGCCATAGGCTTTGGCATATTCAAAAGCATACCGGATGATCTTTTCGGATCCCGGCTTCGAAATCAGCTTCAGCGCCTGTATCACCTCGTTGGTCTGCTGATGTTCGATTCCCGCATACAGGTCTTCTTCATTTTCACGGATGATCACCATGTCGGTAAGCGGATGATTGGTCGGCACGAAAGGGAAAAAGGAACGGCAGGGTCTTACATTGGCGAATAGTCCTAGCGCTTTACGGGTAGTAACATTCAGGCTTTTAAAACCGCCCCCCTGTGGTGTGGTGATCGGCGCCTTAAGGAATACCTTGGTTCTTCGCAGAGACTCCCAGGCTTCATCAGGAATGCCGTTACTGATCCCTTTCCTGTATGCTTTTTCCCCAATCTCTATAATTTCCGTTTCTATCCTTGCCCCGGCAGCATTGAGTATATCCAGGGTGGCCTGCATGATCTCCGGACCGATACCATCCCCATAGGCTACCGTAATTTTCTGCTTTTCTGATTTCGACATGATAGTTTTTTATTGATCGATAAACTGTTGATATATTTCATACTGGGCTAATATATCCCTTACATACTCGACGGGTTCCTCTCCGCGGCAATATCCTGATGTAACAACAGGGTCCCTGAAAAACTTCGGCTTTGATTTCTGCAGCAGGTAATAAGCCACATTATCTTCCCACACTTCCGGATCTTTCCCGTATTTCTCGGTCAACCTTACCGCATCTCTTACATGTCCCTGCCCTACATTATAGGAGCCCATGACAAATTTCACTCTTTCCAATGAATCAGGAGCATATTTTCTCCAATAATTATCAAGCCATTCAAGATACCTTGTGCCTGCTTTAATGTTCTGTTTGGGATCCATCACATTCTTTGCCCCGAAACTCTCAGCCGTAGAAGGAACCATTTGCATCAATCCTCTCGCACCCATCCATGATTCGGCTGAGGGGTCGAAATTGGACTCCTGGTGCACCAGTGCCGCCAATAACCGCCAATCCCATTCAATACTGTCGGCATACTGCCGGATCAGATTATCATAAGGAGAGATCTTTTGCCCTCCAAGCGAGGAGAAATCACTCTGTAACCGTACGCTGAACCCTTTTGGATCCTCAAAGTAACGCCGGTAAAGCACATTGAAGTCAGGTTTTCTTTTCATGGATGAGATCCATACATTTACCGTCTCAACCAATTCAGGAGCATTGTCTCTGACGGCCCATGCTACCTGTGTAGGCAGGCTTAGGGGCGTTTTAACATCAATATTCCGGTAATACGTGGCCGTGATCTCGGCGATGTCCTCATCGGCCACAGTATAATCGATCTCCTTGTGTGAGACCATACTGATCAATTCATCCGTCAATACATCTCCAAATTCTTCTATGATCACCACATCCCCCCCTATTTCCTCTGAAAGGTTACGTAACCGGCGTACATAGGATGAACCTTTCTTCACAAAAATCTTTTTACCGATGAGTTCTGAAGGAGATCTGATCATCGACCTTTCGATCTCGTGAAGTTTCATATTCCTCCAGTTATCAGGTTTCCGCTGTACCAGTACCTGCCGTATCTCATAATGGGGATCAGTAAAGGCCACCAGCCGTCTTCTCTCCTTGGTAATGGTAAGCGAATGGGCGATCAGATCACCTTCGCCCCTGAGAAGCATTTCAAAACTCTTCTCCAGATCATTCTCTATCACAAGTTCCAGCGTAACTCCTGCTTCCTCACAGAACCGGCGTGCAAGTTCATATTGTAATCCTACAGGCTTGCCCTTATAAAGGAAATATCCGGTGGAAGTATTTTCAAGGATAACCCTTAAGGATCCTCTTTTTTTTATCGCCTGAAAGTCGAATGCAACAGGATCGATATCGATGTCAAGCCCTTCCGAATCAATAGAACGGGGGTCGTCTCTACCGGTGCGGTCGGAACAGCTCACGGAGAAGATTAACACGAATATTAGTAGAATAGAATAAGAGAAATTTGCTTTGTTATATAAAAATTCCATCAGGATAGTGTTGTTGACCCCCATATAATAGGATTAAACTATATAAAAAGCAATTAAAAAGGGCTGCCCGGGTTGCTCAACCCAATAATTTCAACCCCTGGGGCAGCCTTAATCCATTAATAACGATAATGCTCAGGCTTAAAAGGCCCCTTCACATCCACTCCGATATACGCCGCCTGTTTTTCATTGAGCGTGTCCAGTTCAACGCCTACCTTTTCAAGATGGAGGCTGGCTACTTTCTCATCCAGGTGCTTGGGCAGTGTATACACTTTATTCTCATACTGATCCCTGTTCGTCCATAATTCAATCTGGGCTAATACCTGGTTGGTAAATGAATTGGACATTACAAATGAGGGATGCCCTGTCGCACAGCCCAGGTTAACAAGCCTGCCTTCTGCCAAAAGGATAATATCATTGCCTTCAATGTTATAAAGATCAACCTGTGGCTTGATCTGATCCCTCGTATCGCCATAGTTGTTCTTAAGCCAGGCCACATCGATCTCGTTATCAAAATGCCCGATATTACAAACGACAGCCTTGTCCTTCATCAGCTTAAAATGCTCGCCGGTAATAACATCAGTATTGCCTGTAGCAGTAACAATAATATCAGCTTCCGGAATAGCATTGACCATCTTCTTCACCTCAAACCCATCCATAGCGGCCTGTAGCGCACAGATAGGATCAATTTCTGTGACGATAACCCTTACGCCCGCACCGCGTAGGGACTGGGCTGATCCTTTTCCAACATCCCCATAGCCGGCAACTACGCCAACTTTACCGGCCAGCATAAGATCCGTAGCCCTCCGGATAGCATCGACCAGGGATTCACGGCACCCGTACTTATTGTCAAACTTGGATTTGGTGACTGAATCATTCACATTAAAAGCAGGAACCGGAAGAGTACCTTTTCGCATCCTTTCATAAAGCCTGTGAACACCAGTGGTCGTTTCCTCGGAAATCCCATTGATCTGACCGGCCAGTTCCGGGTAATTGTCCAATACCATATTGGTCAGGTCACCGCCGTCATCCAATATCATATTGAGAGGCTTCTCCCCTTCAAAGGCAAATAAAGTCTGTTTGATACACCAGTCGTATTCTTCTTCAGTTTCACCCTTCCAGGCATAAACAGGAATACCGGTTTGCGCGATAGCTGCCGCAGCATGATCCTGCGTGGAAAAAATATTACAGGATGACCAGGCAACTTCAGCCCCTAATTCTTTTAAGGTCTCTATTAGAACGGCTGTCTGAATGGTCATATGTAAACAGCCACCAATCCTCGCACCTTTTAAAGGCTTTGATGGGCCGAATTCTTCCCTGGTGGCCATCAGGCCAGGCATTTCAGCCTCAGCCAGTTGAATTTCCTTACGGCCCCAATCAGCGAGGGCGATGTCCTTTACTTTGTAAGTTGTTTTTTTGTTCTGCATTTTGATTTTTGTCTACTGAAAGCGCGAAATTACAATAAAAGAGTAAATGGACCAACAAAAATTATCGGATCAGCCTCCGAAAGATACTTCCCTGTGGTTGTATTCCCTGATCCTCCCGTTAACTTCAATCAATAACCGGCCAAATTCATCTATGCCCCGGATCCGGCCTTCAAATACCCCTTCACTATCTGTAAACTGTCGCTGTTCATCGAACCAGTAAAACTTTTTCAAATAGTCTTCCATTAATTCTTCCAGTTGATTTCGTCTTAACATTTCATATCGATGATCCAGTCTTTCAACAATCTGATTGAAAATTTTGTTCAGGTTAAATTCTTTTTGAAAGATGCGTCGCAGTGAAGTTGCCTCGAAGGGTCCTGGGAAGTGTACCTGGTTTACATTTAAACCGATCCCGATAACTGACCGCTCTATGACCTGGGAAAAAATAGAGTTTTCAATAAGAATGCCCCCTAGTTTCAGTTCTTTAAAAAATATATCATTAGGCCATTTGATTCTGAATCCGGGGGTAGAAAGGGCCGATAATACATCGAGTAAAGCAACAGAGGTAATGATGTTAAGAAAAAAATGTTCCGTGGTCGCAAGCCGAACCGGCCTGAGAAGAAGGGAAAAGGTTAGGTTCTGATGCGCTTCGGAAACCCATTGATTATCTCTTTGACCCCGGCCCCGTTGCTGATGATCGGTGATAACGATATCACCCTCCTCAATCAAACCCTTTTTAAACATTTCAGACGTAATGTCGTTTGTTGAATGACATATTGGCAGATAATGGAGTTTCTTACCAACTATTTGTATGGTGGTAAAAATTTTATACAATTATTTTTATGTAGTTTTACAGGTACAATTATTTGTCTATGGTAAAGAAAAGGAAATCAATTCAATCTGAAAAATTAAGTGAGATCATTATTGAGGGAATGAAGGAAAAAAAAGCACTGGATATCGTCTTAATAGACCTCAGAGGTGTTAAAAATGCCATAGCAGATTTTATCATTCTTTGTACCGGAACATCGGATACCCAGGTTGATGCCATAGCAGACTCGGTAGAAGAATATGCATACAGAAACGCCGGTCAGGTGATATGGCATAAGGAGGGGACAGAAAATAAGGAATGGATTTTGTTGGATTATGCTGATGTAGTGGCTAATATATTCAATAAAAGAACCAGAGAATTCTATTCACTGGAGCAATTATGGGGTGATGCGGTCCTGACCGAAATTGAATCGGTATAACAAAATTGTAATATGAACATTTTGATTAATAATTCGTTATCAAAATCACATAGATGGAGGAATTAATCAATGGCAGAAGATAAGAAACCAAATAACAACAAAAATCTCTTACCCAAAACACCGCAAAAGCCGAATTACCAGATCTGGATAATTTTGATTCTGTTTTTTCTGGTGGTTGTAATTACTTATTTTAATAAGTCCAATACAACCATCGACATTACCAAGCACCGTTTTGAAAAAATGCTGCTTGCCGGTGATGTCAGAAAGGTGGTGGTGATCACCAATCAAAACGAAGTGGAAGTCACGTTGCGGGAAGAAGCAATTTCCAATGCCAAGTATAACAACGAACTCGAGAACAATAATCCGTTTTCCATTTCAGAGGGACCCCATTACCGGATCAAGATTGTAGACCCGGACAAATTCACGGTATTTTTTGAGGAAGTGGAAGCGCAACTCCCTGAAGATCAGCGTATAGGATATGAAGTTGAAGAGAGGTCCGATTTTACCAGTATTTTCTTTCAGTGGGGTTTTCTATTCCTGATACTTTTTGGATTCTGGTTTCTCATGCGGCGTATGACCGGAGGGGGAGGCCCCGGCGGGCAGATCTTCAATATAGGTAAATCAAAAGCAGCTCTTTTTGATGCAGAATCTAAAGTAAAAGTGACCTTCGAAGATGTGGCTGGCCTGGAAGAAGCCAAAGAAGAGGTGAAAGAGATCGTTGAATTCCTTAAAACGCCTTCCAAATTCACAAAACTCGGAGGTAAAATACCCAAAGGTGCTTTGCTAGTGGGTGCTCCGGGAACAGGAAAGACCCTGCTTGCCAAAGCTGTTGCCGGTGAGGCTGCCGTTCCCTTCTTTTCCCTGTCGGGAAGTGATTTTGTTGAGATGTTCGTCGGTGTTGGTGCCGCCAGGGTTCGGGACTTGTTCAAACAGGCCAAAGAAAAAGCACCCTGTATCGTGTTCATAGATGAGATCGATGCGATTGGACGATCCCGGGGAAAAGGACAATTGCCGGGTTCAAATGATGAACGTGAAAACACACTTAACTCACTGTTGGTAGAAATGGATGGGTTCTCAACTGATTCAGGTGTGATCATACTGGCAGCAACTAACCGACCCGATGTACTCGATTCTGCCTTGCTCCGGCCGGGGCGTTTTGACCGCCAGATCAGTATTGATAAGCCAGACCTGATTGGCAGGGATGCTATATTCAAGGTACACATGAAACCCCTTAAACTGGATAAAAATCTGGATTCTAAAAGACTTGCCGCCCAAACTCCCGGTTTTGCCGGGGCTGAGATAGCAAACGTATGCAATGAAGCAGCTCTGATAGCGGCCAGAAAAGATAAAAAAGCAGTTGATGAGCAGGATTTTCATGATGCTATTGACCGGGTGATCGGTGGCCTGGAAAAGAAAAACAAGATCATCTCACCGGAAGAAAAACGAATTGTTGCTTTTCATGAAGCTGGTCATGCCGTGGCCGGCTGGTTCCTGGAACATGCCGACCCGCTGGTAAAAGTTAGTATTGTGCCAAGGGGAGTGGCTGCATTGGGCTATGCCCAGTATCTGCCCAAAGAACAGTTTCTCTATCAGACCGAACAACTTGTCGATGAGATGTGTATGGCATTAGGTGGCAGGGCAGCAGAAGAGATCATCTTCGATAAAATATCTACAGGTGCCCTGAGTGACCTTGAAAGAGTTACCAAAGTAGCATATTCCATGGTTTCTGTTTATGGCATGAACGATGTGATAGGGAACATTTCTTTTTATGATTCGAAACAATCTGATTATAGCTTTACCAAGCCTTATTCGGAATCAACCGCAGAAACAATAGACAAAGAGGTTAAGAAGCTGGTAGACCTTTCCTATACCAGAACCAAAAAGCTTTTACTTAAGAAAAAGAAAGAGCTTGAGATCCTTGCCAACAAACTACTTGAAAAAGAAATAATTTTCCAGTCTGATCTTGAAAAGCTGATCGGAAAACGTCCCTTTACGCGTCCGACTACCTATGAAGCCTATACCCAGGAACCAAGTAAGGAAGACGCGAAAACAAAAGAAGAAAATGGCAATACAGAGGTATCCGACCAGCAGGATGAGGATAAAGAGGTTGAAGAAGTTACTAAAAATGAAGATATCAAATAGAACGATCTTTATCATAGATGAATCAGGTGCACACGCGCCTGATTTTTTTTCATTCATATAATTATTGATGGCTTCTCCAGTCCTTAATATCACTTCCTCCAATGGGAAAAAGATTTATTTCGCTTCAGATTTCCACCTGGGGGCTCCCACCTTTGAAGAAAGCCTTGAACGAGAAAAAAAAATTGTGTCCTGGCTGAATGCGATCAAAAAGGATGCTGAGCATATTTTTATTTTGGGAGATATTTTTGATTTCTGGTTTGAATACAAGCATACGGTTCCAAAAGGCTTTATCAGGTTGCTTGGAAAACTGATAGAAATAAGGGATGAAGGGATCCCTGTTACTTTTTTTACAGGTAATCATGATATGTGGATGTTCGGTTATTTCGAAAAGGAATTTAACATAAAAGTATTTAGGAATCCTGTTACTATTATACTCAATGATAAAAAATGCATGGTTGGTCACGGCGATGGACTCGGGCCTGGTGATAAAACATATAAGATCATTAAAAAAATATTTGAAAGCCGGGTTGCCCGGTGGTTTTTCACCTGGCTTCCGTCCAACATTGGATTTGGCCTGGCTCATTTCTGGTCCAGTAAAAGCAGAAATAAAAATTTATTGAAAGACCAGGAATTCATGGGTGAAAAAGAATGGTTAATCCGGTACTGCAGAAAAATTGAGCAACAGAATCACCATGACCTGTATATTTTTGGTCACAGGCATCTCCCGATTGAATTTGAGATCAGTGATAAAAGCAGGTATGTTAATTTAGGAGACTGGATCAATTCTTTTACCTATGGCGTTCTTGACGGAAATGATATGATGGTTAAACGATATGAAGAATAATTTCCGTCCGGCAATCTGGATTATCTATCTTCTCC
>CAZYDB010000023.1:7253-25851 GCA_964645995.1 uncultured Roseivirgaceae bacterium | reverse complement strand
CTTTGGTCGGGATAACCGGTCTCCCGTCTCCGGTCATCCGTCAATATGCAGAAACACTCTAAAATCTATATCGCCGGCCACAACGGCATGGTCGGTTCAGCCATCAAGCGAAAGCTCGAAAAGGAAGGTTTTGAAAATTTTATCACCAGAGACCTCTCGGAACTCGATCTGAAAAACCAGTCGGCGGTTGAAAGGTTCTTCGCTGAAGAAAACCCGGAATATGTCTTCCTGGCGGCAGCAAAGGTGGGAGGTATCCATGCCAACAACACCTACAGGGCGGAATTCCTATATGATAACCTGATGATCCAGAACAATGTGATCCACCAGAGCTATGTGCATGGGGTGAAAAAACTCGTTTTCCTGGGGTCATCCTGTATCTATCCCAAGCTGGCCCCGCAGCCTCTGAAGGAAGATTATCTTCTTACCGGACTGCTTGAACCGACCAACGAACCCTATGCCATTGCCAAGATCGCGGGGATCAAGATGTGCGATGCTTACCGGGCTCAGTATGGTTGCCAGTTTATTTCCGTGATGCCGACGAATTTATATGGTCCCAATGATAATTACGATCTGAATAATTCACATGTTTTACCGGCTTTGATCAGGAAATTCCATGAGGCCAAAATCGAAAGCAGGGAATTTGTGGAGATATGGGGAACAGGATCACCCAGGAGGGAATTCATGCACGTGGATGACCTGGCCGGGGCGATTTATTTCCTGATGGAAAAATATAATGAACCGGGATTTATCAATATCGGGGTCGGGGAGGATGTTGCTATTAAGGAACTGGCCCTGTTGATCAAAGCGGTCGTCGGTTTTAAGGGTGAATTGAGGTTTGATACCTCCAAACCGGACGGAACCCCCCGGAAACTGATGGATGTCAGCAGATTGAATGGTTTGGGATTTAAGGCCTCCATCAGCCTTAAGGAGGGAATAACCAGTGTTTATGAACATTTTAAGGAAGAATACAAGGAGAAATGGAGTAAATGATCAGGTATTGAACAGTTGTTTTAGTTATCTGACAAATATATATTCGGGCCATGCTGGATTTTTGCCTGATCTTCAGCTTTAAAAACCAATAGTGTATTTGTACATCTCACCAATTCTCCGTTATTTTGAGTAGAAATTCTACTCAATTTTGTGTAATTTGAGCCGGGATTCCGGGATGGACAGGAGTTTTAAAAAGTTACAGAAATGTGACTGACGTGGCGAAGCTGTATCTGTAATAGGCTATCAGGAATACCACGAACAGATTTGAGAAGCTTAAGCATACCTTCATTTTAAATCAGGTTGTTCTAATAATATTCTTTTAATGTCAGGATTATTTGTCTAAATGATTAATTTTGTGCGATTTATAAACACAAGACTGTGCAGATTATATTTTTCAAGACTTTTTTAATCAGTATCCTTTTATTTATAAATGGATTAAGGGTAATGGGGCAGCCTCAGAATCAGCAGCCACAGACCGGTTCTGAACAACCTTCCCAGGCGCTCACCGGTCAGATGAACCTTGCCCAGACGGACCTCAGCAGGGTCAATGTGGATCAGTTGTCGGAAGATCAGATCAGGCGTTTGTATACCCGTTCCCGGGAAATGGGTTTGACGGAGGAAGAGTTGTACAGTGGTTTACAGGCCCGGGGTATGCCTGCTACCGAGGTAAATAAATTGCGTGCCCGGATCAACGGAATTAAAAGAGGCATAGAGGTTTCTCCCGACCAGCAGGTCCGGGATGGAGAACTTACGCAGCAGGATCTTGATCAGTTATTCGGTGATATCGAGGTGGACCGGGAAATGGCTGAAGTGACCGAATTACAGGAAAAGATCTTTGGTTTTAACTTGTTCAACAGTACTAACCTGACTTTTCAGCCCAGGCTGAATATACCGACGCCGGAAAATTATATTATCGGCCCGGGGGATGAGATCGTGATCGATATCTGGGGCGCTTCGGAGAACCTCTACCGGCTTCCGGTTACGCCGCAGGGCAATATCCGGATCCCCAATCTGGGTCCGGTTTTTGTGAATGGTTATACCATTGAAAAGGCTTCGAGCAGGATCGAGAAACAATTGTATAAGATCTATGCCGGACTGAATCCGGCTTATGGTAAACCCAATACCTTCGTGGATATCAGTATCGGTAATGTGCGCTCTATTTCAGTATCTGTACTGGGGGAAGTGCGGCGTCCGGGGACTTATACCCTGAATTCCCTTTCTACCGTTTTCAATGCCCTATATCTATCCGGAGGGCCTTCCGTCAATGGGTCCATGCGGAAGATCGAGGTCTTCAGGGCCAACGAAAGGGTGGCGGAGCTGGATGTGTATGAATTTCTGATGAACGGCAAAAGTGAAGGGAATATTTTCCTTTCGAATCAGGATATTATCAAAGTAAGTCCTTACCTGAGCCGGATTGAACTGAGCGGCGAGGTAAAAAGGGACGGGATCTATGAGGTCGTGGAGGATGAGACTTTTGAGGACCTGATCAATTATGCCGGCGGATTTACAGAAAACGCTTATACCGACCGGATCAAGGTACGACGGAATACCCGGAAGGACAAGAAGATCATCGATATCCGGTACCAGCAACTAGCCAAAGCCCATCCCGAATCCGGTGATGAGGTTATGGTGGAATCGATCCTGAACCGATTCACCAACCGGGTGCAGATCAGCGGGGCGGTTTTCCGGGAAGGAGAATATGAACTTGAGCAAGGGATGACCGTTCTGGATCTTATCAGGGAGGCGGATGGACTGAGGGGGGATGCGTACCTGGGGCGTGCCAATATTTTAAGGATGCAGGAAGATTATACGACAGCGGTTGTTTCATTTGATCTTAAGCAGTTATTAAGGGATTCCGCGAGTGATATTCAACTGATCCGGGAAGATTTTGTAATGATACCCTCGATCTATGATCTTAAAGAAGAGCCCTTTGTAGAAATAGAAGGCGAGGTGAGGGCTTTTGGTATTTATCCCTACATGGAAAAAATGACCATTGAGGACCTGATATTGCTGGCCAAAGGGTTGAGGGAATCTGCCTCGGTGATGCGGGTAGAAGTGGCTCGCCGTATTAAAAACCCGGAAGGAGACCAGAGCTCCAACGAGATCGCCGAGATCTTCCAATTCAGGATCGATAAGGACCTCCGGGTTGAGGAGACCGGGGAACATTTTTACCTGGAGCCCTTTGACAAAGTATATATCCGCCGAGCACCCGGATACCAGCAGCAGGAATCCGTAGTGATCGAAGGGGAGGTCTTGTATCCCGGAACCTATACCATCACCCAGAAGAACGAAAGAATATCCGACCTTATCAGGCGTGCCGGCGGCCTGACGGATGAAGCCTATCCCAGCGGCGCCACCCTTGTCCGGCGAACTGAAACATTCGTCGACAAGACCGAATTGGAGCAGCGGTTTGATGATATCATGGAGTTGTACCGGTTGCATGATGCCGGCTATATTCAGAACGAAAAACTGAGTCCCACGGAATCCGAAAAGATGCGTAACCAGCGGCTGGAAGATATCAGTCAGAAAAGGCGTTTGTTTATCGACCGGGAATTGCAGGAAGCCCAGCAGGCCCGGATCCAGCAGATGCAGGAGCTCGAACGGGAAGTGGGTATTGAAGGGATTCAACCCGTCAAACAAAGAGACCGGGAAGCCATTGGAATTAATATGACCTCAATACTGAGCAGGCCGGGTTCTCCGGACGACCTTCTTCTGGAGGATGGCGACATCATCAGCATCCCCAAGGAGTTGCAGACCGTCCGCATGAGAGGCGAGCTTTTATACCCGGTTACGGCGCGGTATGAGCCAAGCAAACGATTCAAGGATTATATTTCCGAGGCCGGTGGATTTACTGATCAGGCGGCTAAAAAGAAAGCTTATATTGTTTATGCCAACGGATCGGTGGACCGCACCCGTAGTTTTCTTTTTTTCAGGAATTATCCCAAGGTCGACCGCGGCGCCCAGATCTATATTCCGGCCCAACCGGATAAAAGACAATTAAGTGCCCAGGAAGTAGCTGCGATCGGTTCGGCATTTGTTTCATTATCATTGTCAGTTATCGTATTGATAGATCAGTTAAGCAATTAATTTATTAAGATTGAATCATATTGGGAGTTTCAGAGAATCATAGCGATTACCTAATTGAAATTAAGGGAGAATCATTTCATATTAACCTTCAGCCATTATGGGATTTTTTCAAATCAAATATTTGGAAAATTATCGGAATTGGTTTATTCTTCTTTTTTTTGGGTATAATGGTTGCCCTTTTATCACCTGTCGAATATACATCTGAAATTAAACTAATACAGGAAAATCCAGTTCTTCAAAACGACCGGTCTAGCAATCTTTTCCGAAACATGAATTTTTTTAATGCAAATAAATCTTCAGGAATTATGGGTGCCGAGTTGTACCCAGATATTGTGAAAAGTACTCCCTTTTTACTTGAAATTATAAATCAAGATGTGTTTTTTGTTAAATATGATTCAGCTATAACGATTGGTGATTATTTTTCGAAAATACAGAAACCCTCCCTTCTGGACATTGTCCGGAATAATACAATTGGATTGCCATCCAAAATAAAATCTCTGATTGAAGGGAAACCAGAATTTTCTGAATTACCGGTTACTTTATTTGACAAGGATTCAACCAGTAAGCAGTCTAATGGGTTTTTTCTGAAAAAAGAAGAACCATTGGAAATATCACGTTCACAGATCAATATAATTAAGAAGTTAACCGATCGAATTTTTGTATCAATATCAGATTATTATGTTGTTATCTCTACCAAAATGCCGGATCCAGTTGCTACTGCAGCATTAACCAACTTAGTTTATCAACAATTAACAGAACATATTATTTATAATAAGACCAGTGAAGCTATGCAGGAAATGCTTTTCATTCAGGAAAGAACCGATGAGGCAAAAAAAGAATTTTACAAAACGCAAAATGATCTGGCTGAATTCAGAGATCGCAATATGAATATAACTACAGCGAGGGCCAAATCTGATGAACAGAGATTGTCTGCTGAATATGAACTTGCTTTTAATTTATATAAAACGCTTAGCCAGCAACTTGAGCAGGCAAAAATTAAGGTAAAAGAAAACACACCCGTATTTGATGTCTTGGAACCTGTAAAGATACCCATAGAAAAGAGTGAACCAGAAAGATTTAAGATTGTATTTAGGTATTTTATTTTAGGTATATTCTTTGGATTCTTCTTTTTTGGTTTAGTCTTTTTAAAGAATAATTATCATTATCTTCTCAGGATTGAAAAGTGAAAATGGAAAAAATAATCATTAACGCCAATTCCAGTAAGTTAAATCTGGGATTGAAGGACCTTTACAGGTACAAGGATCTATTTTTTACACTTGCCTACCGGGATTTTAGAGTAAGATATGTTCAGACCTTTTTAGGAGTTTCTTGGTCATTTGTTAAACCTGTATTAATGATAATGATTTTTGTATTATTATTTAGAAAGGGCCTTAATCTAAGTACAGGAGATCTTCCTTATCCTCTTTTTGCTATAACAGGACTTACGGTATGGAATTATTTTTCAACTGTAATGAGCCAGGCTGGAGTTTCAATTATTGCTTCACAGGCGATGATACAGAAAATATATTTTCCAAGATTAGTAATTCCTTTATCCAAATCTTTATCTTCTTTTCTCGATTACATTGTAGGTTTAATTTTGTTTGTAGTCTTGATGTTTTATTATAAATATCCGGTTTCGAAAGAAATAATTTATTTTCCCATTTTCTTTTTAATATCAGTAATCTCTGCCTTGGGTGTCGGGATCTGGTTTAGCGCACTTTCCATTCGATATCGGGATTTTCAACAGATAATCCCTTTTATAATTCGTTTTGGTGTTCTAATTACCCCAGTTGCTTATCCTGCAGAAATTGTTATAAAAAAAATACCTAAATGGGCTGGCGTATTGTATTATTTAAATCCAATGGCTGGTGTTATTGACGGAATACGGTGGAGTCTTACAGGTGGAGAGCCTCCAGGAAGTCTGGCATATATTTCATTCGGTGCAATAATGGCAATTTTTTTCACGTCATTAATTTATTTTAAAAAAATAGAAAAAACCATTGCAGATATAATATAAAAAATGACAGATTTCGCTTTACGAGTTGAAGATGTATCGAAGAAATATAATATCGGAGATACGTCAAAAGGTAGTTTAGGTGAGTCCATTCTAAATTTTTTCAGGAAGAGTAAACGAAAAACGCCAGAAGATTTTTGGGCGTTAAAAGATATTAATTTTAATGTAGAAAAGGGTGAAGCAATTGGGATAATCGGAAGGAATGGTGCGGGGAAAAGTACTCTATTAAAATTGTTGTCTCGGATTTCCTACCCGACAAGCGGTAGAATTGAGATTAACGGTAGAGTATCATCTTTATTGGAAGTAGGTACTGGATTTCATCCGGAATTAACAGGGAAAGAGAATGTTTTTTTAAATGGAACGATATTGGGAATGACGAGGCAGGAGATCCGGTCTAAATTCGATGAAATTGTAGCTTTCAGCGGGGTTGAGAAATTTCTGGATATGCCTGTAAAAAGGTATTCTTCTGGAATGAAAGTGCGACTAGCTTTTGCAGTAGCAGCTCATTTGGAACCAGAAATTCTAATAATTGATGAAGTACTGGCCGTAGGTGATGCTGAATTCCAGCGAAAGTGCCTTGGGAAAATGGAGGATGTCACAAGTCAAGGCAGGACAGTATTATTTGTTAGTCATAATATGGCTGCTGTTTCAAACATATGTAAAAGAGGAATATTGCTTAAGTCTGGCAAGATTGAAAGAATTGATAAGGTAGATAATACAATACGATATTATTTAGATGATTATCGGGTTACAAGCGTAACTTCTTTGCAGGAAAGAGTCGATCGAAAGGGTGTTGGCGATATGCGATTTTTAGAAATTAAAATACTTGACGAATTTCATCAGCCTACTAATATCTTACTAAGTGGTCAGAAATATAACATTCAACTAAAGCTAAAAAATCATGTACATCCTTTGAAAATGGATAATATCGTATTAAATGTAGGTATAAATAATAATAATGAAAATAGAATTTCACTACTAAGTAATGAAATAACTGGGCAGTTGCTTGATATTTATGATGATGTAGCGAATGTTAATCTGATAATTGATAAACTACCTTTATCCCCAGGTACTTATAGTCTAACATTATTTGCAAAAGCAAAGGGAAAAATTTTGGACTGGGTTAAAAATGCAATATATTTTGAAGTTGAAAAAGGAGATTTTTTTAAAAGCGGCAAAATTCCATCCGAGGATCAAAGTTTATTCTACATAGAACATTCTTTTAATTTTAATAAAAGAAATCTATAATAATTATTTCCTAATGAAAAAGAACCTCATTAATTTTTTGTCTTATTTTCTTCTAAGCAAAATCGAAAAAAAAAATATTCATAAAAAGAAATTTTTAGAAATAATACTTGATGATAATGAAAAAAAATTACTTTCATTTAAGAAAAAAGGGTACTTAAAGGAAATGGGATGGCTAAAATCTTATCAGGATGGGACCCCAGTTAACGCTCTAAGTCAACCTATCCCTTGGTTAACGTATTCCTTTTTAAATTTTATTGATAAAAAGCTAAATAAACAAATAAGTGTCTTTGAGTATGGCAGCGGAAATTCAACACTATATTTTTCCCAAAGAACAAAAAATGTTATTTCGGTAGAACATGATGAAGAGTGGTTCAAATTTATATCAAATAAAAAACCCGATAATGCAGAAATTATTTTTGAACCACTAACTTATGGAGGCAAATATTCGGAAAAAGCGGTTGATGCTGAACGCAAATTTGAAATTATCATAATTGATGGCCGGGACCGTGTAAATTGCTGCAAAATGGCTGTTAATGCATTAACAACAGATGGTGTAATCGTTTTGGATGATTCTGAAAGAGATCAATATGAGCAAGCGATAGAAATTTTGAAAAACAAAGATTTTCATCAGATAGAATTTTGGGGTATTTCTCCCGGGATATTTTACAATAAATGCACATCATTATTTTATCGGGATACAAACTGGACAAGATTATAAGTTGTATCCCCAAATATATTTGAATTATATAATTACTGATCCTAATTTGTTTATTGTAAATGACCCAATTAGCCCCTATTACTCTTTTTGTTTTTAATCGCCCTGAACACACACTTAAAACACTTGAAGCCTTAAAAAACAATTATCTTTCAAATCAATCTGAATTAATCATTTTCTCAGATGGGCCAAAATCCGATGCGGATATTGAGGCAATTGAAGAAACGAGAAAGATAATAAAATCTGTAAATTGGTGTAAAGATTTGATAACACATGAATCTAAAGATAACAAAGGACTAGCCAGATCAATTGTTGAAGGAGTTACTGAGATTGTGAATTATTATGGTAAGATTATAGTTCTTGAGGACGATATTGTTACCTCGCCAGGGTTTTTAACTTATATGAATGAGGCTCTCAAGCTTTACGAGAGCGAGGAAAAGGTTTTTCATATTTCCGGATATATGCATCCAATTGATAGAAAATTGCCAGAAACCTTTTTTTATAATGTAAATTCTTGCTGGGGTTGGGGAACTTGGAAAAGAGCGTGGAGGCATTATCTTGATGATGCCAAAGAATTATATAATGAGTTGATAAAAAATGATATAAATTGGAATGATTTCAACAAGGGACAGGGAAAGTCTTTTCAAAACCAGTTATTAAGAAATATTAATGGGACATTAAATACTTGGGCGGTTAAATGGCATGCCTCAATATATTTAAAACAAGCCTTTTGCCTTCATCCTGGAAAAACTCTTGTTAAGAACATTGGATTTGATGGTTCAGGAGAGAGGAAAGGGGACAGTGAAAAATATTTTAATCCACAGTTAACAAAGAAAATTGCAGTCAGAAGGATTCCTTTGAAGGAAAATAAGGAGGTTATTAAGTGTCTTTTAAATAAGCACAAAAAATCAAAAGTGTCTAAAAGTACGATGTTAAAAAAACTGAAAAATTTATATTTTAAAAGTTATAATATTAAAAATAAATTGGTGAAATTATCGAGAGTATTAAAAAAAGAAGATTCACTTAAACTGGAGTTCAAAAGACTTAAATCCATTCCCAGATATCAAATTGGATACTCTGATTCCCTTTTTGAATATCCAATTAAATATGTGGATAGCATATCGCTAAGAGCTGGATACAAAGAAATATTCTTAAATAAGAATTATAATTTTTTTTCAAAAAATAAAACACCTTTTATTGTTGATTGTGGATCAAATATAGGATTAAGTATTATTTTTTTCAAACAAAAATTTCCTAATTGCCGTATTTTGGCTTTTGAGGCCGATCCAAGAATTTATAATGTTTTAGTTGAAAACATCGATACTTTTAAATATACAAATATTAAGGCCCATAATTCTGCTGTATGGATTCAAAACACTCAATTGATGTTTAAGACAGAGGGAGGGTTTTCAGGAAGGATGCCATTAGGGGAGGATAAAGAGAATCTCATAAAAATAAATGCAATAAGATTAAAAGAATTTCTCAATGAGAAAATAGATTTTTTAAAAATAGATATAGAAGGATCTGAATTTCAGGTTGTTAAGGATTGTGAACGAGAATTAAATAATGTCGAACAATTATTTATAGAATATCATTCTCATATCAACGAAGAACAAGTTTTAGGTGAATTGCTAAATATCTTGAAAAGAGCCGGGTTTAGATATCATATTCATGAAGCCTTTACAATAGAGAATCCCTTTATGGGGGTTAAAACTAATATGGGCATGGATCTTCAATTAGACATATATGCATATAGAAAATAACTCTGTCAATATTGTAGTTCCAATTTATAAACGAAAACTACATAAAAATGAAATTATTTCTATAAACCGACTCATTAAAATCCTAAATAAATATCCTATTACCTTTATTAAATCCCAAAACCTTCCCACTAACTTTTATGAGGAATACTTTAATAAAGTTAGAGAATTAAATATAATATCTTTTGAGCCACTTTATTTTAAAAACATTGAAGGGTATAACAGATTATTACTATCCCAAAACTTTTATGAAAAGTTTAGGAACTTTGAGTACATTTTGATATATCAGTTGGATGCATATGTGTTTAAAGATGAATTAGCAGAGTGGTGCTCAAGAGGATATGATTATTTAGGAGCACCCTGGTTTACTTCTGATAACAGGTTTAAGGGCAATTCTAAAAGATTACTGCCCTGGAAGACTGGTAATGGGGGCTTATCGCTTCGGAATGTTGAAAAATTTTTAAATGTATTAATGAAGAAGGGAAGAAATGAAAGTCTTAATACTATTTTAAAAAGTAATATAAAGGGAAGAAAAAGCTTATTAAGTATTGTAAATTCATTTAGACATTATTTTAGTAAACAAAATTCAATAAATTTTTTTATTGATAAATATTCTTATGCAGAGGATCGTTTTTGGTCATTTGAAGCCGAAAGAATTTACTCATCCTTTAATGTGGCACCAGCTTCGGAGGCATTGAAATTCTGTTTTGAAAAATATCCGTCAGAGAGTTACAAAATTAACAATTCAAAACTGCCATTCGGATGTCATGCTTGGGAAAAACATAACGGGGATTTTTGGAAAAAATTTATTAATGCTTAATAAAAAGAATATTATTGTCTCCGGCGCACATCGTTCAGGTACGACATGGACAGGACGGGTAATTTCACAACATCCGGGAATAATATATTGTCACGAACCCTTCAATATTGAAAAATGGAAAAAATCCCCTCTTAAGTACTGGTTTGAATGTATTGATGAGAATTATTCGAATGAAACCCAAAAGGATATTATTTCACACATAGAAAAAATTCCGGATAAATCGATTTTAACAAACTTGATTAAAACTAAAGATCCCTGGCGAGCATACAAAAAATTTAAAACCAACAGAAGGGCCAAAATCAGATTAATCAAAGATCCGATAGCCTTATTTTCAATTCCCTGGTTAGTAAAAAAACTAGAGGCATTCCCCATTATATTAATCAGGCATCCGGCTGCATTTGTGGCAAGCATTAAACATAAACAGTGGGAATTTGATTTTAATCATTTTCTTAATCAGTCGAATTTAATGAATGTTTATCTTTATCATTATAGGGAGGAGGTTACTGCATTTTCAGAATCTCGCAAAGATATTATCGCCCAAGGAATTCTATTATGGAATATTTTTCACAATTATATCCATCACATACGGAACACCTACAAAGATTGGTATTTTATTACTCACGAAAAATTATCAATAAATCCAATAGAAGAATTTGAGAGGATATTTTATTGCCTAAACCTCGACTTCAGTGAAGACGTAAAAAAATATATCATTAAAACTTCACAAAATGTTAACTCAACCGGCCAAAATCTCACATCAATAGAAAATATTAAAAACTGGAAGAAGCGACTTCAAAAAGATGATATTAAGCGGGTGAAAGAAGGCACGGCTGAAATATGGAATATATTTTATAATGAAAATGATTGGTAATACTGAAGGGGAAGGATTCTTAAATGAATTACCTTCATCTAAGAATAAAGGTTGGCCTTGGAATGAGGAGGTAAACCCAGAAAAATATTCCTTAAAAAAGGATTGGCCAAAAATATCAATCGTAACGCCATCATACAATCAAGGAGAGTTTTTAGAAAAAACAATACGATCCGTTATTCTTCAAAATTATCCCAACCTCGAGTATATCATTGTTGATGGGGGATCGACTGATCATTCAATTGAAATTATTAAGAAATACCAAAACTGGATATCATTTTGGGTAAGTGAAAAAGATAATGGGCAGGCTAATGCAATTAATAAAGGATTAGAAAAGTCTAGCGGAACAATTCTGCATTGGTTAAATAGTGACGATCTCCTCTTGCCTTGTGCTCTATACCATATTGGGTCCTATGATTGGGATTTCAATGTAACTGGAGCAATTGTTGGAATTGGACATAAAATCAACAAAAACGGAAAAATTGTAAATACTCCTGCAGTACCCGATTTAACATTTAATGGACTGCTTAATTGGGTAGGATACGCAAATTTTATGCAACCAGCTTGTTTTTTATCCGATCAAGCATTCAGGGATGTAGGCCCACTTAATGAAGATTTATACTTTTGTCTTGACGTTGATTTATGGTTAAAAATTGCTAGTAAATATAAAATTAATAAAATTGATAAGTCACTTGCCTATGCCTTAATTCATACAAATGCAAAAACAACTGCGTTTAAATCAAAAATGAAGATCGAAACGGCATGTTTAATTGCCGGTTATTCAGATGGATTTCCAATAGCATTGAAGATATTGAATGATGAATATAATAAACTCAATAAAAAGACCATGAATTGGGAAAAAGTCAGAGATAATTTTCTCGTTAAAATATTAATGAAGATTTACAAATAATGGAACAACTTAATTTTTGTTTAGTAATAGGTGCAATGAAGGCAGGAACTACAACCATTTTTGAGTATTTAAAACAACATCCTCAAATTAATTCATCCAATCGAAAAGAAACCCATTTTTTTACAAAAAATTTTAAAAAAGGATTCAATTGGTATCTCTCTAATTGGGATATCAGCAACAACAAATCCAATATTTTAATGGAATCCTGTGGCAGCTATACGAAATATCCAGTTTTTAATAATGCGGCAATAAATATAGCTTGTGTAAAACAGCATGATTTCAAGTTTATTTATATAATAAGGGATCCTATTAAAAGAATTGAATCTCATTTTAACCATGCTGTTTTGAGGGGATGGCTAATGGACGATTTAGATGGCAATCTTAGACATGAAAGCCTATTAATTGAACCCACTAAATACGCCAAGCAGATAGGTCTTTATTTTAATGTTTTTCCATCTGAAAAAATTAAAATAATTGTATTTGAGGAATTAATCAATAATCCTGATATGATATTAAATGATGTTTGTGAATTTTTAGGAATAGACCAGAATTTTAAATTCTCAAAATTAGCAGCTCAAAACACTTATATTGATAGGGAGATATCAGTCCTAAGAAAAACCAATTGGGTTAAATATCTACCGTCCTTTATGATTAATATTTATTTTAAAATAAGGCGTAAAAAAATTGAGATAAGTAAAAAGGCATTGAATGAAAAACAAAAAATTGTTGCACTGGACCTGCTGAAAGAAGATATTGAAAAACTGAAAAAGGACTATAAAGTAAACACTTCATATTGGGATCTTTAAAGTCTTATGGATTCATTTTCGAAGTTATCTAAAATTTATTTACAAACTTTGCACGATGTAAATACTGTGTATGTATGTTCAAGTCTTAGAGGTATTTTGAGTCGAAATGAGTATATCAATTTACTTTATGAAGGGTATAATGAGAAAGAACATTCATATCGCTTGATTTTTTACAAATCTCAATTTTATAAACCAATAATATTAAGCAAGATAAATGGTGAAAAATCCATTATTCATCATCATTGGTTCCATGGCAAAAATTCAACAAGGAGAAATCATATAAAAAAACTTATTTGGCTTATTATTTTTAGACTTTTAGGCGGAAAAATAATTTGGACAGTCCATAATCAATATCCTCATATTTCTCAGAAAAAATGTCTTAATAGATTTTCAAGATATATTCTTGCCCATATTTCAAATAAAATTCTTGTACACTGTGAGCGGGCAATTAAAATAATTTCAGGAACCTTTAATATAAATAAGGGGAAAATCAGAATACTACCACATCCCGATTATAAAGTTATAATGTTTGATCGAAAGAAATCAATAACACATTTGAATAAAATATTTCCTCAATATAGTTTTGATCCTGGTATTAAGTATTATTTGATGTATGGTAAAGTAATTCCATATAAGGGAATTTTGGAGGTAGTTGATATATTTTCAGGATTGAAGACTGACCGTAAAAGATTGTTAATTGCTGGAACAATTCCCCAAAAGGACAAGGAATATGGATTGAAAATAAAGAAGAAGGTTAAAAAAACGTCTAATGTTATTTTTATTAATAAATACATTACAGAACATGACCAACATTTTTTATTTGGAGCCAGTGATTATGTGATATTCAATTTCAAGAAAATTTTAACATCAGGATCCGTAATATTAGCAGGAAATTATGGTAAACCAATTATTGCCCCAGATATGGGTTGTGTAAGTGAATCCGTTAAATCGAATCTCAGAATCTTCAATAATTATGGGGAATTAAGAACCCTCATAAATAATGAAAAAGCAAAAGGAACTATTTAAAGTCACTGTTATTTTACCGGTTTTTAATGCCGAACTATATGTTGAGCAAGCTATTAATTCTGCTATAACAATAAATTCAGTTAAAGAAATAATAATTATTGAAGATGGTTCAAGTGACGATTCTCATGAAATGTGCCGTCAACTCACAAAGAACCATAGTAAAATAAAATTATTAAGGCATCCAAGTGGTAGAAATAGGGGCCCCGGTGCCTCAAGAAATTTAGGAATCCGAAATGCATCTTGTCCATATATCTCATTTCTCGATGCAGATGATATTTATCTTCCCAATCGCTTTGATCTTGATAAGGAACAGTTTTTAAAAAATCCGGAAGTAGATGGTGTATATAATGCCGTAGGAGCAATTTTCGAAAATGATTCCGAAAGAAACAAATTCTACGATCATTTTAAATATAGTTCTTTCTCAACCGATGAGGAATTCCTGACTACTGTTAAACCTGGATTATACCCGCCCGACCAATTCTTAACCTATTATCTAACGCGGAACATCGGAAAGATCCATACCAATGGAATTACTCTGAGAAAGTCTGTTTTTGAAAAAGCAGGCTTTTTTGATGAAGATCTCTGGTTACACCAGGATGCACATATGTGGATCAGAATACTTTACCATGGAATACTTTTGCCCGGAGAAACGAGAAAACCGGTGGCACTTAGAAGAGTTCACGAAGCAAATAGAATTTTAAGTAAAAGGAATAAAAAATTCAGGGGCTTGTATTGGCGAAAGATCTTTTGTTTTTTTTCTGATAAAAAAATTGATAAGCAATTGCGGTTTTTTGTTTTAAGACAGACCATACGTAATCGTTATCCCTTATATAAAAATCATTCATTTTCTTTACTAAAGCACCTTGTATACCTATATTCATTGATCTCCTTGATCATTTTTAATCCCAAGATTTTTTTAAGAAATTTAATTGCATTTTTGCATTAAGTAATAAGCAAAATATTTACCTGAGAAATATTAATCCAGGCCGTTAAATTAAAAGATTATCTGTAGATGGACGATTTCCCCTTTCTATCTATCATTATTCCAGTAAAAAACGCACAGGAAACCATTCAAAAGTGTATTGATTCAGTAATCTACCAATCTTATCCCAGGGAAAAATATGAAATCATTATCGTTGATAATGGTTCTACAGATCAGACGACAGATATTGTCCAGAATTATAATGTTAAATTGTTGATTAACGACCTGACTGCAAGTCCGTATGTGGCAAGAAATACAGGACTTAGGATAGCAAAAGGAAAAATTTTTTGTTTTATTGATGGAAATTGTTACGCTCACGATAACTGGTTGTCGTCGGGAGTTATAGCTATGAAGGAGGGTAAAGCTGATTTAATAGGTGGTCATGTTGAATTTGTTTTTAAAAATCGCAATTCCGGTTCGGAATGGTTTGATGCACTTTATAATATCCGCATGGAGGATAATATCAAAAAGAGGAATGTAGCTAAAACGGCGAATCTTTTAGTAAAAAAGAAAGTATTTGATGAAATCGGAAACTTTCCCGAGAATGTTCGCTCGGGCGGGGATGTTATTTGGACAGGTAGAGCTACATTAAACGGATTTAAATTAATTTTCGCAAAGGATGCCATTGTATATAAATATACCAGGGGATTCAGGGATATTTTAAAAAAACAATACAGGGTGGCAAAGGGACAGCCCTATATTTGGAAATTACAGGGAGATACAGTAAATGTGATCAAAAGAAAGAACAGGGAAAATTTACTTCGGTTTATGAGTTTAAGGAATCCCGGGATATTCTCAGTAGCAAGAAAATTAAAAAAACGGGATAATTTTCATTTTTGGCTAACCGTTAAAGTATGGCTGGTTGGAAATCTATGTCACTTATTTATGTATATAGGCAGAAAAAAAGGAATAAGGAAATTGGAAACCTCTAAAGAATAATTGCTTTTGCGGGTTATATTCTCACAATTATACCGAATAGTAGTTTAAGTATTTTAGGTTAAAAAAATATTGTATGCCTCTTAAGATATATTTTCAACCCAGAACATTAAAGGAATCTCTGATAAAAAACGATTCTGTATACCATTTGCTAATAATTGGATTGCCACGGTCCGGCACTAGTTATTTTCAGAGATTATTGAATTATCTTGATGGAGTTATTGTTACCTATGAGTCCATTTATCAGCCATTGATCAGACTTCGTAATCGGCAGGAAATTGATTCTTTTTATTATGAGGTGGTCAAACAATATCATCATGTTGCATATGATAGTATTAAGGAGGGTTCTAAGGCTCAGACTTTTGAAAAAAGTTATCTCATTTACGGGGATAAACTTATTTACAATGAAAGTAGTTTCAACAAGAAAAGGTTTTTTTTGAATCTTAAAAAAAGAATTATTGATAAAACAGTGTTTATTATAAGGGATCCACGAGCCAGATTTGCATCAATTCAAAGATGGAAAGATAAAAGAGACAGGATATTTATTAATACAAAAAAGAAGACTGATCAAATTATGTCCGAAGAGGTTAGAAAAGAATGTGAAAAATGGAACAAACATATCATTCTGGCCGAAAAAACCATGAAAGAATATCAGGACAAAACCTTTCTATTCAGATATGAGGATTTAATCGAAGGGGAAGACGGTTTTATTAACAATTTATCAATTTTTCTGGGCTTGCCGTCCAGTAAAGGAATACTGGAATACCAAAAACAAAAAACGGATCAATCTACTATTGGAAAATGGAAAGAGCAGATGGATAATGTGACTGTTGCTCAAATTAAACACGAATGCGGAGAGTTTATGCTAAAATATAATTATAGATGAAAGAAAAACTTTCTGAAATAATCATAAAAAGCGCAACCTGTTCTCTTGAGCTACAGTTGCCTGATGGAAGTATGCCAGCAGGCCATAATGGTTTATACAGGGATGAAGAAACAAATGTAAGGAATACCGGTCACTGGCTTATTACCTATATTTATTCTTACAGAAACACAAAAAATAAGGATTTCCGGAATGCTGCTCAAAGAGCCAAACAATATTTACTTGACGAAAAGGCACGTCCAATGAAGGCTACTTTCTGGCATAGGAAAAAACCAGAAAAGGATTTTTGTAACGGACTGGTTGGGCAGGCATGGACGATAGAAGCACTTGTAGAAGCCTATGGATTTTTTAATGATATGAGTCTGATTAATCTTTGTAAAGAAGTTTTTTTGTTACATCCTTTCAACCGGGCAATTGGTTTGTGGAAAAGAGTTAATGTTGATGGCAGCCATAACGATTTTGATACTACTTTTAATCATCAACTATGGTTTGCATTATCCGGCGCTATGCTTTCAGGCTTTGATGAAGAAATCAAAAGAAGGGTCACTGTTTTTCTGGATAAGATAAATACAAATCTCACCCTATATAATAATGGCCTTATTTTTCACGGTATCAATTCCCTAAAAAAGAACCGAGGGGTCAAGGGTAGATTGAAACAAATACTACTGAAATATGATAAGAGTGATAAACTGTACAATAAAGCCATTGGTTATCATTCCTTTAATATGTATGCTTTTGCTCTTTTAAAAGGACATTTTCCTGATCATGTTTTCTGGGATTCAGAGAAATTTAAAAAAGCCATACATTTTATGCTCTCCGATGAACTCCGGGAAAAACTTAATGAGAATCCCTATGGATACCCATATAATGTTTCAGGGATTGAAATGGCTTTCGCTCTTCAGCATTTTCATCCTCAAAGAAAGGATTTGATCGATTATTATTTGAGCAACCAATTTAAAGATCATTTTAACTTATCCTCAAATATGATGGATATGAACAATGAAGATCCCTTTACGATTTCAGCAAGAATATATGAAGCTACGAGGATTAAAGACCTTGAATTAAAGACATAATAACTAGAAATAAATATCAAAAATTGCAAGTATAAATTTTACCCCGTATTTCGAAAAAAATATTTTTTTAGTCTTGAATTCCCGAAAAATTTCTAATTGTTCCCTTTTTCGGTCAATGTAGTTATTGGTATGTTTTGAAAGGTCGATTCTTGCTTTTAGTAATTTTTGATTAACAATAGTCAATTCTCTTTTATAATCTTTCTTTGTTGCTTTTAAAAACCCGTCCAATAATTCATAGACCTTTATAAGAGCCATAAGGTTATTGCTTTCCGAAGAAGTTATTCTATTTCCTGGATGAACCCCCCTTATGGCCACAGGCTTCGTGATATTACCCGGATATAGCCTTGCCTGGCAGGATAACTTATAAATAAATAGACCGTCCTGTGAAATTTTTAAATCTGAAAACCAATCTATCTTTGTGAGTATTACTTTTTTAATAGTGAGGGTATTCAAGTGTAAACTTCCGGATCTTCCATGTAA
>CAZYDB010000023.1:0-7243 GCA_964645995.1 uncultured Roseivirgaceae bacterium | reverse complement strand
TGGTTGCATGAAATAAACAATCTATCAGGATTTACCTCAGCAGAAAGTGTTGTCAAAAGCTTTTTACCCCTGATTTTTTCCCATTTCGTTTTCTCTTCCCTGTTTTCAAATTCAATTCCAAGACATTCATATACCCCATCGGCATTGTGGTATTTCCTGAAAACAGTCTCCGTGTCTTTAAATCGATCAGGCAGATAATAATCATCTGCATCCAGAAATGATATAAAAGGGAAAGAAGCCTGTTTTAATCCTACATTTCTGGAAGGACCGGCTCCGTGATTTTGTTTATCGGAATGTTGAAATAATTTGGTCTTTGGATAATTATTAATAATTTCCCTGCACTTTGCCAGGGAATTATCTTTCGAACCATCTTCGATTAACAAAATCTCTTTAACACAGTCAATTTCACTTGCTGAATTCACCGCCCTTTCAATATGCTTTTCGGCATTGTAAACCGGAATTATTACGGAAACATTAAAATTCATATCTGGCATATTAATTAGCTAAAATATTTCCTATTTTTGGGTAGTCAGACGAATTTATAAAATAAATGAAGTTAAAGGTAATTGTACCATTATTAATATTTTTAATTTCGTTCGAAATTAAAGCCCAGACTTTACCATCCGAACTTCTGTCCGGATGGAAGTATGCCGGCATACAAACAACAGATGGATTTTTACCTCTGTCCGATTCTAATTCAAGTTATAATTTTGTAGAATATTTTTATGGTGATAATACTGGGCAATTAGATAACTCACAAATATTGCAGAATGCAATTGATCAGGTTGAAGAAAATTCAACAATTTATTTTCCACCAGGGATATATTTATTTAATGATGAAATAATTATTGAAAAAAGTATTCGTATTAGTGGCCGGTCTCCTAATACGACTATGTTTTTATTTGATCTCAAGGGAGAGGATAAGAATCTTTTTTCTATAAAAGGTAAACCGACATCAAAACACATTTCTGTTGTAAATATTCCGCAAGCAGGGAATAACACGGTTTTACTGGCAGATATTGTTGATTGGGATCCATTTACCTATATTGAAATTGAACAATCTAACAATCCTGATAAAATTAATAATCCCCAGGTATGGGCTACATGGATAATCGGTCATATAGCCAGGATTACTCAAATAGATAAAAAGCTAATTCAACTCGACAGGAATTTTCCAATTGATTATGATTCCGGTTTTAAAATCAGGGTTCAGAAAATCGAAATGATTGAAAATGTATTTTTTAAGGGGTTTACAATTGAAAGAAAAGATAAAGGGCTGGGTCATAATTTCCTTTTTTATTATGCTTCTAACTCCAGTATTGAATGTGTCAATAGTAAAATGACAACAAGAAGTCATGTTCGTCTGGAAAAATCCAGGAATTGTCATATTTATGGAAATTCTTTTGAAGAGGCACATTTTCATTGCGGTGGCGGCATGGGTTATGGTGTCAATTGTCTCGACCACACATCAGAATGCCTGATTGAGAACAATATATTTACCGGCCTCCGTCACGCCATGATGGTTAAGGAAGGAGCACATAATAATGTTTTCCTAAATAATTTCTCCCATGAACCTAAAGCCAGCCCCGGTCATATTAGTGAAGGTGGCTGTGGAGAACCAAAATGGCAATTACCTGATATATCAATTCACGGGCATTATCCATACAATAATCTTTTTGAGCATAATCTTGTGCTATCTATAAAAGTTGATAATGTATGGGGAAAAGCCGGACCCCAAAATACATTCTTCAGAAATTCGGCAACCAATTATCTTGAAATACAATCCGGTTCAGATGAACAGATCCTAATAGGTAATATTATTAAATCAGAAATAATTTTAAATGAAAACCTGGAAAGCACATTACAGATTGCAAACAGGTCCGTTAGTGGTTTTGACAATCTTTCCGGTAATTTATCTCAATCCTTGATTCTAGAAAAAAAACCGGAATACTTTCAGAAAATGGCCTGGCCATCCCTGGATATTAACCAGGAAGATTATCTGGCTTTACCCGCCAGGGAAAGAGTGTTGGATAAGAAAATTTTTAATAAATACTGTTGCGGCAATATTTCCGGGCTTAACTCTGTAATACATAATCTGGAAGATTTTCTGATCTTTTTTGAAAATAATGCTTTGTATATTGAATATCACGAAAATATACGTGTGAATATTGAATTATTGGATCAGAATGGAAAATATTTTTTTAATGAAAATGGTGTTGCTATCAATCAGCCTATACAATTATTAAGTAATATCAACCGAGGTATGTATATTCTAAAAATATACAATGATTCGATTAATCATACATTTAAGATCTATAAGCCTTGATATTTTTTACAGGAATATCCTGTTGTTAATTTTACCTATCACATTTATTACCTGTACGGAAGATCCTCTTATGCTTGAATGCAAAAATGAGGCAAAGGTTTTTTCTAATGATGATCTCTATAGCTTAATTGAGTATGTTGAAAGGCAATACAGCTATTTGATACGGGGGATACCATCTTATGCTTTTTATCCCAGATCCATTGATAATAACGGGAATGTACGGTTTGTTGAAGGCCTGGAATGGACTGCCGGATTTTTTCCCGGATGTTTGTGGTATTTGTTTGAGATGACCGGAGATCCTCACTGGAAGAATGAAGCTTTTCAGCGTACATTACCCTTGAAACTCCTTTCCTTTAACAGAAGTACTCATGATCTGGGTTTTATCTTAAACAACAGTTTTGGGAAGGCTATTAACCATAGTAAGGATACAATATTGGAATGGACATTAATAAATGCTGCAAATTCTCTTATCACACGCTATAATGATAAAGTTGGTTGTATTAAATCTTTTGATTCAGACAGTTATAGCTTTCCGGTAATCATTGATAATATGATGAATCTTGAGATTCTTTTTGAAGCAACAAAATTAAGCGGAGATACTTCGTATAAACATATTGCCCAAAATCATGCCCGGACCACTTTAAATCATTTCGTCCGGGAAAATCATAGCGTTTACCAGATCGTTGATTTTGATCCTTTCACAGGGGGAGTTATTCAATATGATAACAGACAGGGCTATGATGTAAATTCATCCTGGTCAAGGGGTCAGTCCTGGGCAATTTATGGATTTATAGTTGCTTATCGCGAGACCGGCGATACGGTTTTTAGGGAGGCTGCAATAAATATTTTCAACTATGTTCGTTCACAACTTAATGAAAACCTCATCCCTTACTGGGATTACAATGCACCTGGTATTCCCAACGAACCCTATGATGTATCGGCCCTAACGGTTCTTACTGCAGCTCTGATGGAGCTTATATTCATTGAACCACAGTACGAAGACCAATACGTTTATTTTGTAAATGATGTTTTAAATTGCTTAAATAATGAAGTTTTTTTAAGCGATCCAGCGAGAGGTCAGTATTTTATCCTCAGCTATAGCACGGGGAACAAACCCGCAAATGTGGAAGTGAACGTCCCCATTATATATGCAGATTATTATTTTCTCGAAACCCTCGCCAAGTTTAAATCCCGGTATATAGATTAACCGGATGAGAGAAATCAAAGTATTACTGAAGTTTGCCATTAAGTTCTTTTTAAAGAGCGTACAATGTGTATTATCTGGGGGAAGGCAGGACTATAAAAAGATTGTCATTCTAGGCAGGTCAAGGGTAGGATCAAATTTACTTGTCTCTTACTTAAATTCACATCCTGAAATTCAACTTGAAGGAGAGTTGTTTAACAGAGAAAATCTTAGATATAATTTTATTATAAGTCGATTGCCGATTTTTTATATGAATTTATTTGCATTTTGTGGAATAGGGGGAAGGTATAGGTTCAGGGGCTTTAAGTTATTTTATTACCATGCAAGAAAAGGAAAATTAACACAAGTTTGGGGTAAGCTTAAAACTGACAATAACGTCTACTTTCTTCATATAAAAAGAAAAAACTTCGTCAAAGTATTTGTTTCCAGATTGCTGGCGGAAAAAACAGATCGCTGGGTTCAGAAAAAGCAAGGTAGAAAGGGTGAGATCCAAAGGATACATGTAAAGCCTGAGGAACTGATTCGTGATTACAAAAAAACAAAACAAAATGAAATATTTTGTGATGAATTTTTTAAAGATCGAAAAATAATGACACTCTATTATGAGGATCTTGTTGCCAGTCCTGATAAAATTTTGCGTAAAATGGAGAGATTTCTTCAACTCGAAAACAATAGTATAAAGTTAAAAACTGATCTGCGAAAACAATCAAAAGCCGGAATCCATCAGACCATTGAGAATTATGATGAATTAAAGAAATATTTTAAAAATACAGAATTGGCAGAGTTTTTACAGGGCTAAACTTCGGCCGTTTTATCAAGTGATCCTGGTTTAACCAGATAATACATTGATTTAAAAAATCTGTAGGCATATTTTTTAACACCGGAAACAGCTAGTAGCCAGATAATGATCAGTATAAATATACCGTAAAAATAATGTGATGACCTGATACTTCTTTCCTGTTTTGTTATATTCCAACTCTTTAATGCCTTTTTTAACTTTCCTTCCTCACTGATTCTTCTAGCTATATAAAAAATGTAATTTGACAGGCCGATAGCCACAGTTTCTTTTGAAGTTTTCTCAATTAATTTCTTTTTATTAAATATTTTTCTGACCGCATTTAGTCTTTCTTTGTAATTGCGGTGGAAATTACCCTTCCCGGATGTCCTTGTCCCTGTGTGTTCTCGTATGAAAAAATCAGGATTTTCATTGATCCTGGTATATTTTGGATCTTTTAACAAAGCCTTCAAATGAAAATCGATATCCTGAAACATAACAAGGCTCTCATTAAAATATATTTCGTTTTCAATTAAAAAATCTTTTTTCCAAATTGGCCCGGTTATACACCATGGGGTTTGCCGGTATAAAAACTTAGCTAAGTCATCCTGTATATCACCGGTTTCATTATTAAAAATCCTATTATCATCTCCGGGAATATCCCTGAATATATATCCCTGATAAACAAGGAAATCATTATCCTGTAGTTTATTAAAATGATCCACTCTTGTAAACAAACAATGTTCAGCCAGAAGATCATCCGAATCAAGAAATATAATGAATTCACCTTCTGCATTTTTTATACCAAGGTTTCTGCAGGTCCCACCTCCCTTGGGCATTTCAGTGGGCCGGATTATAAGTTGGATCCTGTCCTGTTTTTCCTGATATTTTTTGACTTCATTAATTGTATTATCATCTGATCCGTCATCAATAAAAATTAATTCCCAATTTTCGTAGATTTGTGATTGAAGGGATTGGACAATATCCTTAACAAAGTTTTGCCGATTAAAAATTGGCACGACAATAGAAACTAACGGAAACTGGTAAACCATCTGATATCCTTTCTAATTATAATTGTATATGCAATTATCACTTACTAAACATTTAATTTCAATTCTTGTCATTATTGCATTTCTGCTTTATTTATTGAACACCAATATTTTTGAAAGATTATTTTTCTTCAATGAATTGTTTTCCATGGCCGGGATATTAATATTTTTTAGTTGTTATTTTAAATACCCCAAAGTTATTATTCCAAAATCAAAAATATTTATTTCTGTTATTGTACTAATAATTTTTGGTATTCTTTATTTAATACTTTCATTTCCTTTCAAAACGAATTTTTATTTTTATTTAAGAAATAGTGTAATAATATATTCCATATTTTCATTTTTCCTGGGTTACAAGATAACACCGTATATATTAAAATTTGTTTTAAAGATAAGACGATTGATTTTACTTACAGTTGGATCTTCCATTTTGTTCGGATTTAAAAATATTCTTTATTACCATTCCGGATCAATGCTTTTACCATTCTCCTTTAAGAGGATCACTTTCTTCACGATGTTATTAATATTTATACTAAGTATAATTTATTCTCTTGAATTTGGGCAGCAAACAGCGATAATGATTTCCCTCGGATTCTGGGTGCTTCTTTATGTAAGGAAATTCTGGATCTATAAATATGGTTTGATTGTAGGGTTTTCAATGTTTGTTTTATTGCTATTATACTTTTCACCGGCTTTAAAACACTATAAGGATGAACCCTATAGGCTATATGGTAATGTTGATGCGGTTATTGCTGAAAATCCGATTTTAGGATTAGATGTTAATACGACCTTCCGCCTGGTATTATATTATCGTTTGCTCATAGAGGATTTCCCCCAGAATATTATCGGACTTGGATTGGGTACACCATTAATGGCTTATCAGGAAGGGAAAGATACATCACGCGGTCGTGGCGATGACAGGCATGATGCACATGTATCCGGAGCACACAATTCATATATTACGGTATTCAGGCGTATGGGAATCCTATTTATGATACCCCTGATTTATTTATTAATGGTGGTATTAAAAGACTATTTGAGAAATTTTAAATATTACAATGATCAAGGGTCTATCGTTTATTACTGGAGCTTTTTTTCATTATGTATTTTTGGATTCTTAAATCTGATGCTTGAGACGCCAACATTCGCTTCGGGTTTCTGGATGCTTCTGGGCATAATTACTTTTATCAGGGAAATGCGGATAAGGGAAGATTTGAATCTGGAGCAAAATAAAAATTCAAATCAACTGCAGTAATAAACTGATGTCATTTAAAAAACGTAAAATTCTTTTTTTGGCACAAACTCCGCCTCCTTATCATGGTCAGGCTATCATGCTTGAATCATTGCTTACTGCAAAATATGAGTCAATTGAATTTAAGCATATCCGGTTGAATTATTCTTCTGAAATAGAAAATGTGGGTAAATTCAGTATTAAAAAGGTTTTTATTCTAATCAAAGTCATTTTAAAATCCTGGTTTTATATATTTTTTTTTCAGTATAAGATCTTATACTATCCACCGGCAGGCGACAGTAAAAACGCAGTTTATCGAGATATAATTACATTGATATTGTTGCGACCTTTTATTAGAAAAACAATATTTCATTTTCACCCTCTGGGGCTGAAAAATTTTTATCTTCAATGTTCAAATGTTGTACGGAAACTTATCTTTAAAGCGTATGGAAGATCCGATCTGGCTATTGTGCTTTCGGAATACAATAAAAAGGAAATTGATTTCATTTCTGCAAAGAAAGTAGTTATTGTTCCAAATGGGATAGAAGATCATGTTATTAAAACTTCATCTATTTTGGATTGCAACAGGAACAATGACAGTCATGTAAATATTTTATTTGTTGGGAATTTATATGAGTCGAAAGGTGTAAAAACTTTA
>CAZYDB010000022.1:0-25864 GCA_964645995.1 uncultured Roseivirgaceae bacterium | reverse complement strand
ATTCATCCCCAGGCGCAGGATATCCTCCGGATGGAAGGTTATTCAACCGAGGTGGTTTCCGGGGGGCTTGATGAGGAAGAACTGGCGGAAAAGATCCGGAATGTGTCCGTACTGGGGATCCGATCCAAGACACAGGTCACCCGCAGGGTGTTGGAGAATGCGAACCGGCTGATGGCTGTCGGGGCCTTCTGCATCGGCACCAATCAGATCGATCTTGACGCCTGTCTGGAAAAGGGGATCGCGGTGTTCAATGCTCCGTTCAGCAATACAAGGTCGGTGGTGGAACTGGCGGTGGGGGAGATGATCCTGCTGATGCGAAACCTCCCGGATAAGATAGCCCGGATGCATGACGGGGTGTGGGATAAATCGGCCAAAGGGAGTTATGAGGTGCGCGGAAAGCGCCTGGGTATTGTAGGGTATGGCAATATCGGGAGTCAGTTGTCTATCCTGGCCGAATCGATGGGGATGGATGTGGCTTATTTTGATGTGACGGAAAAGCTGGCCCTTGGCAATGCAACAAAATGCCTTTCGCTGGAAGAGTTGATCGAACGTTCGGATATCATCTCCCTGCATGTGGATGGCCGGAAGGACAACAGGAACCTGTTCGGGGAGCGGGAGTTCGGTCTGATGAAGGAAGGAACGATCTTCATCAACCTGAGTCGGGGGCATGTGGTGGATATCGTGGCCCTTAAAAAAGCCATTGAAAGCGGGAAAGTGGCCGGTACATCTGTGGATGTCTTCCCTGAGGAGCCCAAAAATAACCAGGAAGAATTTATTTCGGAACTCCGGGGTTTACCCAACACCATCCTGACCCCGCATATCGGCGGCTCCACCCTGGAGGCACAGGAGAACATCGCCCGGTTCGTGCCCATGAAGATCATGGATTATATCAATACCGGGAGCACCACCAACAGCGTTAATTTCCCGGAGATCCAGTTGCCGCCTTTCCGGGATGCCCACCGCCTGATCCATATCCATCATAATGTGCCGGGAGTGCTGGCCCAGATCAACCAGGTGCTTGCCAAACATAATATCAACGTGGTCGGCCAGTACCTGAAGACTAACGAGAAGATCGGTTATATGATCCTGGCGGTCGACAAGGAATACGACCGCGAGGTGATCCGCGAATTTCGATCGATCGAGCATACGATCAGGTTCAGGGTTCTGTATTGAAATTTGTCCTCTTCGTGTTGCCGTCTACCTGCTTTCTGTCCCATTCCAACCTCCTGGATGTGGTTAAAAAAAGGGGAGATGCGGAGAAGAGGAAAAGAGGAAAAGAGGAAAAGAGGAAAAAAGAAGAAGTGGAGAAGAGGAGATGGGGTTCCAGATCCAGCCGGGCGTAGCTAGCGCATCTCTGAGCCTTTGGCTTGGGACTAAAATATTCATTCACTAAATCGCTTCTTCACTAAATCACTCATTCACTAAATTAAAAAACCCATCGCGCCGGGGAGCTTCAAACCTCCAAATTGAAAGGATTTGGGCTATCCGGATATGTCAACCCTCCACTGTTAACCCCGATCCAAATCGGGGCCCCGATGCAAATCGGGGTGAGGCCCGGTTTCGATACCGGATTTCACCCGGTATTGTGTTAGTGTTAAGTTTGAATATATACCAGCAACGATGGGTAATCGTAAGTATCTAATAAAAGAACATTTTCTTAATGAACTTCAAAATTACTATAAATACTCTATACGGTCAAACAGTTTGCCCTATATAGATTGAATATTAAAAAATTAATCGATAACATTGGATATCCTGAAAGATAAACATAAGAAATGGCTCAAGAAAAGATCATGCTTCCATTCAGGGTAGAACCCGCCCCTCCTTATCATACATTATTTTTTCATTTCAGACAGGGATGTAAAAAAAGGATCGTGGAAGATCCTTCCAGGGAAGAGATACTGGCCGATCTGGCAGGTAACCTGAATCATACATTAACGGAATTCCTGCATATGCGAGACAGCCATAGCCTGATCGTGTTGCCTTCAAAATATCACCTTGCCACACTATTTTTTCAGAAAAAAATGACAAGTGTATTTACCCATGGCAGTGGTTTTGATGGTTTATTTGATGTGATCAGGGGTGAACGCCTTCCCGTCAGTCCCGATCAGAAAATACCTTCTGAGGGAGGGAAGAAAACCGATCTTTTGCTGGTTGATACCGATAACTTTACGGGGTATTACCTGAATGATCAATATCTGGACCTGGTCCGGTCTGCTTATAAAGATGCTTGTCTGCACCTTGATATATCCACATCCATTTTGAACCGTTCAATTACTTTTGACCGGTATGATTCCATTATTTTTAATACACACTATATATTCGGACTTTATCCGGGATTGATATTCCTGCTTTTGAAAAATGATCACCCACACGAGCGATTTACAGCTATCCTTCACTCAAAAAGGTTCGTAAGCGATCAGCAGGGTACTTATTGCCATAGGGAAGTGGATCTCATGAGTCTTTTTACCATTGAACAGGTCTGCCGGGACATGATCAACCGTGATATTCAAATCATAAAAAATGAAACTATTTTTAAATCGATCCTGCTCTACAATGCGATTGATCGAAGCCGTCGGTTTGACCTGATCATTGAGGAGGAGGAAAAAAGATCCTCTTCAATAATTGCTGCACGGTATCTTATGTCAGCAGAAGATGCCGCCTCTTTTTTCAGGAAGGCCGGTGTGGCTGTCAATATCGATCACAGAAAGGAAACGGATACGGTTGTACGGATCGGGAATTTTCCGGTTCATTCCAAAGAACAGGCCGGTTACCTGGCAGATGTTATAGAAGGTGTTTAAACCGGATTATTGATTAAACATGAGTATTTCACTTATGATCGTGTTTTAAACTTCTTCCGGCATCACAATCCATAAAATCGCATAGACCAAAACCCCTGTTAAAATGGCTGTTGCAAAGGACAGTACCACATACAGAACCCTAACCCAGGCAGGGTCCCATCCTAAATAATTGGCCAAACCGCCGCAGACACCTGCAATAACTTTTTGCTTTGATCTTGTTAATCTGTTTTTCATATTATCAATCCGTTTGTTCCCGATATGGGAAAAAATTCCAGAAATAGTACTTAACTAATGAACAAATCCCCTTAATTTCAATATTTCAAGGGGTTTTAACTTTGGTATGCGTTTGGCATAACAATATTTAAAGATATTGATAAACAGGTTTAATTAAAAAGGTTATTAAAGAAAACCAAAGACAGGCTGACGGTGTTGAGTAAATTTGTGTTTCGGTTGCAAAAAAGGCATCATTAATAGTGATGCCTTTTGCTTTTATTGTACTTAACCTGAAAAATTCACGAATTTTTCACCCCATCAGGGTTAACCTGGCGAAGTATCTTATTGAATATCACCAATATATCTTAAAATTACGCCGAACAATAAAAATTTATGAATAAGGTAGGTTAATACCATAGTAATACATTTTCACTACACCGGGATCAGTTTTTTCTTATTTTGGCAAGCGATTCAGGATCGAATCCTGATTTAAGGTGAAGGTCACGTTGCGGGAAAGGTATTTCAATGCCCTTCAATTTAAACTGCCGGAAGATCTCATAATATAATTCACTTTTCAGAATACGGGGACGGTTGATATATTCTGTTGTCCATACAACGAGGTTAAAATTCAAAGAGCTGTCACCATATTCATCAAAGAGAACAATGGTTTCCGGGTTTTTAAGTACTCCCGGATGTTTTTCAGCAACTTCGAGCAGCACTTTTCTTATTACTTCAGGGTCTTCTTTATAAGAAACACCGACAGGAATCCTGAAGCGTACATTCCTGTCGGAATGACTCCAGTTAATTACCTGGGATGATGTAAATTCTGAATTGGGAATTATGATCGTGATATTATCATTGGTATTGATCGTTGTTGCCCGGGCGGAGATATTGATAACATCACCCATAACATCACCAACTTCAATGCGATCACCTACTTTTATAGGCCGTTCAAACAGAATGATAAGTCCGGAAATGAAGTTATTGGTAACATTCTGCAAGCCAAATCCAATACCCACACCAAGGGCGCCGAATAACACATTCAGGGTGCTCATATTAATACCCAAAGACTGGAAGATGATCAGTACACCGATAACGAGGATGATATAGCGCGAAATGGCACCTATCGCCTGACTGGTGCCAATATCGCCTATTGATTTTGTACGGAGCACCCTGATAACCAGCTTTTCGATCCGTGAAGAAACAAAAAACAGTAAGATTATGGTGACAATGATAGTCAGGATCACGTTCAGACTGAAATCACTGCTTCCTATTGTAAATATTGATTTACTGAACATGTCGATGATCTTTTCGACTACCTGATTAAAATTGAAGGTATCCATATTTGCCGGGATAAAAATTAAACATATTTTTCCTGTTCATTTTTAAATACTGCATGGCCAACAGTATTTTAATGGCAGGAAGGATTTTTAAGTATTACAGGTATTACAAGAATCTACCGGAGCTAAAGATAAGGAGGAATTATCAGGGTAACAAGAGAGACGAGTCCCCGTAGCTTAAAAAACGGTATTCCTGTCTGATGGCTTCATCATAAATGAGGCGCCAGTCATCACCGGTAAATGCTGCCACCAGCAGGATCAACGTTGATCGCGGCACATGATAATTAGTGATCAGCCCTTTACATATCCTGAACGTGTATCCGGGAAAAATGAAGATCTCAGTTTCTCCCCGCAGTTCAGCTACCTGCCTTTTATCCATATAGTTTAAAACTGTTTCCAGCGATTGTTTCAAGGACGGCAATTCTTCCTTTCCATACTGGTAAGGGAACAGTTTTTCAATAGATAAGTCCTCCTCCATCTTCCTCATTAACTTTACACCATACCAGAAAATACTTTCAAGGGTTCGCAGGGAGGTGGTTCCTACGGCTATGATCCGGTCAGGATGATTTAATAATTGTTGTATATTTTTTCTTGAAAGGATGATCTGCTCGGTATGCATCGGATGCTTTTTTATTTCCTTTTCACGTATTGGCTGAAAAGTGCCGGCGCTGACATGCAAGGTGATGAAATCCGTTTTATGTCCTCTTTTTCTGAGCTCATCGATTACCTGATCCGTGAAATGCAGTCCTGCTGTAGGTGCGGCTACAGCTCCTTTGTTTTTTGAATATACGGTCTGGTACCGGTTGCTGTCTACGGTTTCCGGATCACGTTTCATATAGGGAGGGAGCGGGGTCTTCCCAACCATCTCGATTATATCACTGAAGGTAAGGTTAGCAGGTTCCCAGGAGAAGGCGATGAGATTATTATTTCTGTCCTCGATCTCGGCAGTCAGTTTTATTGTTGTCGTTTTGTTTAGCGATAAGTGAAGGGTCAGACCGTCATTCCATTTTCTGAAATTTTTGATCATACACTGCCAGACGGTTCTCTTTCTGGCATTCATGGCAACGGGCATCACGGCAGAAGGGCTCACCGGGTGCAGAAGAAGGATCTCAATGGAGGCTCCGGAAGGTTTAATGAAATTGATACGGGCAGAAATGACCCTCGTTTCATTAAATACCAGCAAGCTGTCATCAGGTAATAACCCCGGGATGTCGGTGAAAACATGATGGCTTATCCGGCCTTTTTTATATACCAGTAATCTGGACCGGTCTCTTTCTTCCAGTGGAAACCGGGCGATCTTATCCTCTGTCAGCGGATAATCATAATTATCCAGGTTTACCTTAAAAAAGTTATCCACAATTTTTTAGGCTTAATCAATCAGATATTGGCATTTCCGAGGGCTTTCTGATCGTCCCAGTATCTTTTTTGTGATTCATGGATCGACTTGATCGCCGAGGATTTATCTTCCCATCCTTCAATACCGACTTTTTTCTTTTCAAGGTCTTTATACACACTGAAAAAGTGTTCAATTTCCTTTAACAAGTGCGGGTTAACATCTTCAAGGCTGTTCAACTGATTCCATATGGGATCACTTACCGGCACACATAACAACTTGGCATCCGGTCCTTTTTCATCCACCATCCTGAAAAGTCCCAGGGGCTTTACTTCAATGATACATCCCGGAAAGGTAGGAGCAGACACCAGCACCAGGGCGTCCAGCGGATCACCATCCAGTGCCAGTGTTTCGGGCACGAATCCATAATCACTGGGATAATGCATGGATGAAAAGATCATGCGATCATAGCGCACAACTTTTTTAACCTTATCATATTCATATTTATTTCGGCTGCCTTTTGGAATTTCGATCAGGACGTCTATGGTGAGATCATTTTGAATGGTCATGATTGAATAAATTTAGTAGATTTATGGTTTCTTGATCTGCAAATATAAATAGAGTTTGAGCCAAACATAAATTTATCCGTCAATTAGGTTTGCCATGATCCAGATCCGATGGTTTCCATATACCCTTCAATTCAGGTTCCCTGCCGGTACTTCGAGGGGTATACTTAGTGAAAAGACTTCCTATTTTATCCATATTAACTATAAAGATACGGGTCAGGGAATCGGTGAATGCGGTCCGCTGAAGGGCCTGAGTATCGATGACCGCCCTGATTTCGAGAAATACCTGAACAGGTATTGCCGGAAAGCAACGAACAGGGATGCCCCGGACAGGGCTGCATTGGATGAATATTTAGATGAACTGATTCCTTCAGACTGGCCGTCTATCAGAACCGGTTTTGAGATGGCCTGGAAGGATCTGTATACAGGGGGGCGCTTTCTGCTGTATGATAATCATTTTATAAAGGGGGGTAAGATACCGATCAATGGTTTGATATGGATGGGAGATGAGGAATTTATGGCTGAACAGGTGAAGCAGAAGATCGACCAGCGTTATTCCTGTATCAAGATGAAAATTGGTGCTATTGATTTTAAGGCCGAGATTGATATTTTGAAGACCCTAAGAGACCAGCCACAGGGTTCCGGTTTAACCTTGAGGGTTGATGCCAATGGTGCATTTTCCGGGGAGGAAGTGTTGGACCGGCTTGACCAACTGGCCTCTCTGAATATTCATTCGATCGAACAGCCGGTAAGCGCCGGTCAGTGGGAGAGGATGGCTTCCATCTGCAGGGAGTCACCAATTCCAATTGCTTTGGATGAGGAACTGATCGGGGTGCATTTAAAAACCGAAAAAAAGGCCTTGCTGGAAACCATAAAACCTCAATATGTTGTGCTTAAGCCAACGTTGCTGGGCGGTTTCAACCAGACAGCGGAATGGATCCGCCTGGCTGAGGAGCGGAATATTGGCTGGTGGATCACCTCCGCCCTGGAAAGCAATATCGGCCTTAATGCCATTGCTCAGTTTACGGCCCAATATCCTGTTAAGATGGAGCAGGGATTGGGTACCGGACAGTTATATCATAATAATTTCCCTTCTCCGCTGGTGGTTGAAAACGGGTTTCTCAGGTACGACAGCCATAGGCCATGGGACCTTTCTTCACTGCGCATTAATTGATTGTAGCTGGACACATGCGACCAGGCCTGCAGTTTCCGTCCGTAGCCGTGTTGATCCCAGCGAAACAGGCCGCAGTCCGGATTTACCGGCCTTTTTTATCTCTGTTTCGGAAAAATCACCCTCAGGGCCTACTACTACCAGGTAGGCTTGGTGCCGGCCTGCTTCCCGGATTAAAGGATTACCGGCCCCTGCTTCAGCATTAGCCACGAATCGCTGCTCTTCAGGAAGGCCGCCACGAAGAAACTCATCGAATGAAATTAAGGGACGTAAAACGGGAAGAAAAAGGTTGCCCGATTGCTTCATGGCGCTAACCGCTTTTTTATTTAGTCGGTCCATTTTTAGCTTTCTTCTCTCTGAACGCTCACAAACCAGAAAAGTGATCTGGTCGATCCCGAGTTCAGTTGTCTTTTCCACCAGCCATTCCATCCGGTCCATATTTTTTGTTACCGCGATCCCCAGATGGATGGTGTAGGGTTTTTTCCTGGCAGTTAGGGTTTCCAGTATCCTGAATTGAGCCTTTCGGGTGTCTGTACGGATCAGTTCACATCGATATTCGATACCCTTACCGTCAAGCACCCGGATTTGATCGCCTGCCTCATGCCGAAGCACCCTTACGCAATGCCTGAACTCCTCCTCTTCGAGGAATTTATCGCCATTGGATATACCTGGCTGGTAAAAATAATTCATGGTTCAGGCCAGGCGATCGGATAAAGCGATATATTCTTTCATGCAGCTTTCACGGCTTTTGCCTTGCAATGCCGACCATGCATCATATTTGGCGATGGCCTTAAAATTAAACCCTGCCGGCCTTTCACCCTTAATATCTCCGGAAGTTGCCTGTTTATACAGGGCATAAAGTGTAAGAAGATCCTCATTGGAAGGCCGTTCCTTCAAGGTATTTATTTTTTCTGCTGCCTGTTCGAATTCCTGTTCTGGTGACATGATTACCTGGTTATATAAAAAAAAGCCGGTGATATCCCGGCTTTATGATCGTTAAATACAATTATCGTTTTTCAACCGGCACATAATCTCTTACCGTAGCACCATTATAGATCTGCCTCGGTCTTCCGATCGGTTCATGATTTTCACGCATTTCTTTCCACTGGGCTATCCAGCCGGGCAGCCGGCCAATAGAGAACATGACCGGGAACATTTCTATAGGGATACCAATGGCTTTCATGATGATGCCGGAATAGAAATCGACATTGGGATAAAGCTTACGTTTCACGAAGTATTCGTCTTCCAGCGCCACCTGCTCAAGCTTCTTGGCGATATCAAGCATCGGATCGTCAATGCCTAGTTTTTCAAATACCTTGTCAGCAGATTTCTTAAGTATCTCCGCCCGTGGGTCGAAATTCTTATAAACGCGGTGTCCGAAGCCCATCAGACGGAAATTATCATCCGGGTCCTTGGCCTTATCGATATATTTCTGGAGATCTCCTCCGTCAGCTTCGATCTGGTTGAGCATCTCAATCACCTTTTGGTTGGCACCACCATGCAGCGGTCCCCATAAAGCATTGACACCCGCTGCTATAGAGGCATATAAACTCGCATGGGAGGAGCCTACGATCCGGACAGTGGAGGTGGAACAATTCTGCTCATGGTCGGCATGGAGGATGAATACCTTATCCATTGCATCCACAATAACAGGATCGGCTTCATATTCCTCAGCTTTAGTCGAGAACATCATTTTCAGGAAATTATCCACATAATTAAGCTTGTTATTCGGGTAATTACTGATTCTTCCCTTAGACCGTGTATAGGACCAGGCCACCAGGGTAGGCATCTTGGCGATCAGCCGGATGATCGTCTTATTGATCCTTTCGGCTGATCGGTATGGATCCAGCGATTCAGGGTAAAAAGCGGTCTGGGCGGTAACCAGTGACGAAAGAACACCCATCGGATGCGCATCAGCAGGAAAGCCAGTCAGGATCGTTTTAATATCTTCATGAACAAGCCATTCACCCTTGATGTCGGCAAGGAATTTATCATGTTCCTGCCTGGAAGGAAGATGACCATAAACAAGCAGATAGGCAACTTCAAGAAAAGTTGATTTTTCCGCTAACTGATCAATGGGATAACCACGGTACCGCAGAATACCTTTTTCCCCATCAAGAAAGGTAATGGTGCTTTGGGTGGAACCAGTATTCTTAAAACCGATATCAACGGTTATTAAACCTGTTTCAGCACGTAACTTGCTGATATCAAGTCCTTTTTCATGTTCCGTGCCCTCAATAACAGGAATCTTATATGTTTTGTCATTAATTTTTAATTCTGCAAATTCTGACATGTTACTTAATTTTTGTTTATAAAAAATCTATTTACTTCAGGTTATTAGTTTTCACCTCTTGTATACCGATTACTTACCCTTAATAACACAAATATTTACAATATGTTATCCTTTAATTAATACAAAAGAAAGTTTAATAATTCAACCTCCTGTTTAAACAGAGAATAAAAATGTTAAAAATGATCACCAAACCTTTTTTATATAAAAATATTCACTTTAAAAGAATGTAAAAAAATCGGATGGTTAAGATACAAAATATTTTTAAAATACCAATTCCCGGAGGCTTTATTGGAGCCGGTTTTTTGTTTTTAATTGATATAAATTCTTGTTTTTGAGGAACTTTTGAAGATTTTACTTGGTTTATTAAATACTATCGGCACACTTTTTTATGCGACAGTAGTCGATATCATTGTTTTTTAAGTGAACGGTTGGTTTTTCCTGGACTATCGATCCTTTACTACCGGGACCAATTTTCGGGGAGAACAACTTTTGCTTAATTATGATCAATTTAACATTTAGGATAATCGTTCTTTATTTCATTAAAAACTATTTTCAACATGTCAAAGCTTAAAAACACACTAGCCAAAAAAATCGATGAGTGGAGGCCGAGGACAACCCAATTGATGAAGGAGTACAGTGACGTCAAAGTTTGTGACGTAACAATCGGTCAGGTATTAGGAGGCATGCGGGGTATTAAATGCCTGGTTACCGATATCTCATATCTGGATCCCTATGAAGGAATACGTTTCAGAGGTTATACTATTCCGGAGGTATTGGAGATGTTACCCAAACCACCGGGCGCTGAGATCCCCTATGTGGAAGGTTTCATCTACCTCCTGATGACTGGTGATGTACCCTCCAAGAAGGATGTAAAGGATGTAGAACGTGAGCTTGTACAGCGCAGAAATGTTCCGGATTATGTCTATAAAGTGCTCGATGATCTTTCCGAATGCCATCCGATGGTCATGCTTTCCGCCGCAGTTGTTTCAATGGAGAAGGAATCTGTATTCACGCCCAAGTACAAAAAAACCGGTATCGGTAAAATGGATCTATGGGACGGCACCTACGAAGATGCTATGAATCTGCTGGCAAGGCTTCCAAGGATCGGTGCTTATATCTACAGGAAAAAATATAAAAAAGGGAATATTATCGCTGCTGATCCGAATCTGGACTGGGGAGGTAATTTTGCCAGGATGATGGGTATTGGAAAGCCTTATGATGATCTGGCCAGGCTGTATTTCATACTTCATAGCGATCATGAAAGCGGTAATGTCAGTGCACATACCGGACACCTGGTTGCCAGTGCTCTTTCCGATGTTTATTATTCCATCTCAGCCATGCTGAACGGCCTTGCCGGTCCATTGCACGGGCTGGCCAACGAAATGGTCTTGCGCTGGATACAGGATGTCATGAAAAAAATGGGCGACAAAGTGCCTTCCAAAGAGGAGATGAAAAAGTTTGTTTGGGATACCCTTGACTCAGGACAGGTGATCCCCGGCTATGGACATGCCGTTTTGAGGAAAACGGATCCCCGGTATACGGCACAGCGCGAGTTTTGCCTGAAACATTTACCCGATGATCCGATCTTCCGCTATGTTGACCTGATCTATGAAGTAACACCTGATATTCTCAAGGAGCAGGGCAAAGCCAAGAACCCATGGCCTAATGTTGATGCGCAATCGGGTGTTATTCAATGGCATTATGGTGTTCGTGAATATGACTTCTACACGGTATTGTTTGGAATCGGCAGGTCCATCGGTGTCCTGTCAAATATTATATGGGACCGTGCCCTGGGCTATCCTATAGAAAGGCCCAAATCAATTACCACGGATATGCTGGAAGAAATAGCCAGTAAGTCCAAGAAAATAGAGCATCAGGCCTGAAGGAACCATTAGTCAAAAAAGCAGATCCCCCGGCTACGGGCGGCTCTGCTTTTTTTTAGATAAAATCCATTTGAACCCGGAGAACTCACAAGTTTTTCCGGGTTCAAATGTTTAAATGTAACTTGGTAGCGGAAATTTCCTTTAAAAAGTGTACTATAAGGTGAATAATACCGGTTAATTACCTCCAAGTATCAAAGGAAGTCCTTCACTACCCCCAATGACAATTACTTTGGAATTTGGCGATTCGGCAAGCCTGGTCGTTGCTTCGATCCCCCTCATTTTAAGGAGTTCATCTGTAAGGCTGTTGTTGATGATCTCATTGGCCCTTGCTTCCCCTTCCGCCTGGATCCTCATTCTCTCTGCCTCACTTTTTTCCCTGTCCAGTCGAAACTGGTAGGCCAACGCTTCCTGCTCCTGCTTGAGCTTGTTTTCTATGGCCATTTTTATCTGGTCAGGCAGGTTGATCGACCTTATCAGAAGCGCACGCATCATAATGTAGTTTTCATCAAGAATATTTTCTGATTCTTTGATAATGGACAATTCCACATCACTTCTTTTCGTTGAGTAGATCTCTTCAGCTGTATAGCGTCCCATTACCTGGCGTACGGTCGACCGGACCTCGGGCACGACCAGCCGGTTAACGAAATCGCCCCTGAAATTTTCATGCAGATAACCAATTTTGTCAAATACAGGCCTGAACCTTACCGATACATCCACCTTAATGGATAATCCGTTCTTATCAAGAACATCCATTGTTTCTTCTACCTGGCTTTCAGTGACATCATAAATGATCATATCATTCCAGGGGGCCTTTACATGAAAGCCGGGTTCAAAAATGTTGTCTTTTTTAAGTCCGGCGAACCGGTCAAATATAATCCCGCGCTCTCCCGGTTTAATCGTTAAGAAAAGACTGGAAGACAGCAGAATAACCACGAACAATACAATAAATGTAACAATAATAACTGGTAAGAATTTGCGGTTGTTCATAATGAATATACTTTTAGTGAAATACTAGAATATCTACGAATTAAGTATTTTAGTTTATAGAATGAAAGTTAAAATTAATGCAATCTTTTGCCGCCCGCAAATGAGCGAATTTTTATCTGTCCAGCTCTTTCCAGGCAAGGGCACTTGCCCCCAATACTGCCGCATTGGTCTCTTTTAATTCGGAAGGCAGTATTTTAATTTTATTTTTATACACCTTCAACAAATTGTTCTCGAAATGTGTTATGGTCGGTTTAAATATCAGATCTCCGGCATTGGTCAGCCCTCCGAAAAGGAAGATCGCTTCCGGGCTGGTATGCGCAACGGTATCGGCCAGTTTCATGCCCAGGACCTTGCCTGTGAATTCAAAAGCCTCTAAAGCAATTTCATCACCTTCCTTAGCCGCTTCCGAAATATGTTTCGCATTGAGTTCATTAAAGCTTATATCACGGAGCTTTGACGGTGTTGTCTCTCGACACAGTAATTCAAACACCGTTCTTCTTATCCCACTTGCAGAGGCATAGGTCTCAAGACATCCCCGGTTACCACATCCGCACATCCGTCCGTTTTCATAGACAAGTACATGCCCTACCTCACCGGCGAAGCCATCATGGCCGTAAACAACTTCTCCGTTTACCACCAATCCGCTGCCCAGTCCGGTGCCCAGCGTGATCTCGACGAAATTTTTCATTTCTTTGGCGCCACCATAGATCATCTCACCTATGCTGGCGGCATTGGCATCATTCGTTAATGCCATGGGCAGATCAAAATGTTTTTTGAACATTTCCACGAAAGGCACTACATCTTTCCAGTCAAGATTTGGTGCGTATTCGATCGTGCCATTATAATAATTACCGTTGGGAGCGCCAATACCAACACCTGCCAGCCTGAAATCATTGCCCATGTCATCCAATGACTTCTTAATAGCACCGGCCAGAGAAGTCATATATCCCGCGATGCTGTTTTGCCCTGTTGTTTTTACTGAACTGTCGAAATAGGACTTTCCTGTTTTATCGATAAAACCATACTTTGTAAAAGTTCCTCCAATATCGATTCCTAATGCTATATCTTTCATATTTTTCTGAGTTTTTTAACTACATGGCCTTTCCAACCATAAAATGCTAAATAAATGTAACTGAAAATCGGTACAAAAAATGAATAATGATATCCGTTCAATAAATCAGCCATCGCTCCCTGTATGAGAGGGATGATCGCTCCGCCCAGGATAGCCATCACCAGTAATGAAGATCCCTGGCTGGTATATTTACCCAGATCCTTGATCGCTAAGGTAAATATATTTGACCACATGATGGAATTAAAAAGTCCTATTCCGATGATCGTCCATATGGCCACCATCCCATTGGTCAGCAGGGTGGTGATAAGCAGGCCAATCACGATCAGTGAAAAAACCATCAGGGTACGAGCGGCGAGTGAGCGCCCGATCATGAAGCCGATGAAGTTCAGTACCAGGAAAAAAAGGAAGGGCAATACATCACGGATAGGAAACTGAAAACCGCTCTCGATATAAACGGCGAAATAGATTACAAAGAAAGAGAGGATCGCCACGCCCAGCATGATCAGGAACTTTTTGATATCCCTGGCCATGCCGCTGAGCGAGATGGCGCCAAGGAAACGGCCGATCATCGCTCCTCCCCAGTAAAAAGCCAGATAGGATTTGGCGGTCATCTCGGGAAGCCCCACCAGCTCGTTCATGTAATTGATCAATACGCTTCCTATGCTTACTTCGCCACCTACATACATGAAGATGGCGATAATGCCCAGAACGAGATGCCGGTATTTCAGGGCTCCGGCCCCCGAATCTATCTCATCAGTTCCGGCCACTTTAGGCAGGTGGGTGAACCTGATCAATACTGCCAGTAACAGGAAAATACCGGCAAAGATCAGATAGGGTAATTGAACACCCTGCGCTGAAATGGGTGCTCCCGTATCGGTAAGGATAGGCAGTCCATCGGCATTAAGGAGTGGATCGCCCCATCTGGCGAAATAATGAAAAACAAGATAGCCGCCAACAATAGGAGCTATGGTCGTTCCGAAAGAATTAAACCCCTGGGATAGGTTCAGTCGGCTTGAGGCTGTCTCCGGTTTGCCGAGGGCAGCTACATATGGATTGGCAGCGATCTGCAAAAGGGTAAAGCCGAGGGCCAGAACAAATAGAGCGACCAGGAATAATCCGTATACCTTAAGTTCCGCTGCCGGATAAAAGAGCAGACAACCAAGGGCTGACAGAAACAGGCCCGCGATAATGCCGTTCTTATATCCGATTTTATTGATAGGATCACCTTTTTTTGCTGAAACGATAAAATAGATCAGAGAACCTATAAAGTAGGCAGTAAAAAAACTGAACTGAACGAGCATAGACTGGGTACGGTCCAGCTCAAAGGCTTTTTTCAGGAAGGGGATTAGAATATCATTCATGCAGGTAATGAAACCCCACATGAAAAAAAGAGAGGTCAGAACAATTAATGCCGTATTATTGGGTTGATTTCCCTTGGTAGCCTGACCTTCAGGCACACTGATACTTCCTGCCATAAAGAGAGTAAATCAAAAAATTAGTAAAAATGATATACCGGTATAGAATAAATTCAGGGATAAAAATAATTAAAAAAAAATAAACCATCGCAAATGATTTTGAAAATGAGCTAACGACGAAAACGCATTCTTTTTTCCAGTTGCCAGACGGATATATACTGCCTTGGTTTCACAGAGGCGGACGGAGTGGAAGGGTGATGGACAAGCCTCCCCCATATTTACTTTTTCATAAAGCAATAATACAGGTATAGTGATCATCTTTCAGTTGCACTCCGGCAGGAAAACCTTCGATGCAATCATTATTGTAAAGTTTTTGTCTCTCATTTTTAAATGTGAATCATAAGCATTTCCACACCAGGCCTATCTCCACATTTAATAATGCATGAGTTTGGGAAATTACGGTTCTTTTTCCTTATGAAGGCAATATTTTTTTACATTGGTTAGTAATTTAAAACACAGATATACAGGAGGTTAAGTATTTATATTTTATTATTTCACCCTTTTGGCAGGCGGAAAAGTAATTTTTGGAATAAAAATTGCCTCCTCTTAAAAAGAACCAAATATTAAAAAACAATGAAACGTATATCAGATTTATTCATCATGGTAATGCTCAGTGCAGCCATTATTGGATTGAGTAGTTGCGCGGGTACTGACAAGACCACAAGAATGGCCCGGAATGAGATCAAGAAAAAAGCCTTGAAAGAAGCCCGAAAGGAAGCGCGTAAATACAAAAGGGATGACTGGTATGTTGCACCGGGTGCCCTTCCCATGGACAAGCAGGTACAGAAAGCCTGGGAATTACAATACCTGGAAGATGACCAGGGCTATCCCTTGTACATAGTCGCTACGGGTAATTCGGTTGCAGAAACGCAGTCGGCAGCAAAGTTGCAGGCGACTGAGCTTGCTAAGCTGGAGCTGGCCGGGCTGGTTCAGACCAATGTAGCTGCTTTAATTGAAAACAGCGTTGCTAATAGCCAGTTGAACAATGAAGAAGCGGCTTCTGTAACCAAGACAATTGCGGCATCAAAGAATGTTATTGCACAGGAAATCGGCCGTGTGATACCCATGTTCGAGATATACAGAAAGATCGATAAAAACGTGGAGGCGTCTATCCGGTTGGGATATAATTCCGACATAGCCTATGCTGCTGCGAAGCAGGTAATTCGCAAAAAACTCGAAGAAGAGACCGAGATCCTCCACGATAAGCTCGATAAACTCTTAGACTTTTAATACCAACTTTTTCAATATGATCCGGATCTGTATCATCGCTACTTTGATCATTGCTGGCCTGAGCGGAAAGGCCCAGGAACCTGTTAGGGTGAAAGGGACCGCCCAGGTCAGGGTAGAAGATCATATGAGCAAGGATGAAGCTATGGAGGAAGCGAAACACCTGGCTATGATCAATGCTATTGAAAATAAGTTTGGTTCTTATATAGAACAGGATTCGGATGTTGATATTGAAAATGGCAAAACCGATTTTAAGATAATCGGACATACACGGGTAAGAGGAGACTGGTTAAAAACCACCAATGAAAAATACAGGGAAGATCACAAGAGAGACCGGGGCCGTAAAAAGAAAAACCGGGATACCTGGATAACCTGTGATATTACCGGTCTGGTCAGGGAAATCAGGCATCCGGAAACGATCCTGGAATTTACTCCCCTTAACTGCAGGGATGCTTTATGCAGGACTTATGATTTTAAAGATGGTGAATCCATGTATCTGATGTTTAGAACACCCCGGGAAGGATATCTGACAATTTTTGCCGTTCAGGACAATAATATGGCCTACCGACTGCTTCCTTACCAGACGATGCCGAAGCCCTATCAGCAAGCCCTACCGGTAGAAGCCGGAAAAGCGTATCTGTTTTTTTCCGATGAAAAACAATATGATTATTTCCCGGGGTTTTCGTACCTGATGGCCGATGAATTAAAAATGACTACCGATAAATATAAAGAGTATTTAGATCTGTATGTAATATTTTCAACCAATCGATATCACAAACCCCTGTTGAAGGAGCCGGATGAATCAGGTGATCTGATTGTGCCACGTTCCCTCACCCGGGAAGGGTTTGAAGAGTGGTTGCTGGATAACAGGATCTATGATCCTTCACTGATCTACAAACGCATTACCCTAACCATACAAAAATGAAAAAGCTGATATTCTTATATCTAATGTTATTACTCATACCTTTTCAGCAATCTTCGGCTGACATCTATCTGGTGCCAGCAAGAAACGGAGTGTTATGGGGATTTATCAACCAGGCGGAAGAATGGGTGATTCCTGCACAATATGAAGAGGTTTCTCCATTCATGTACGGGTTGGCGAGTGTAAAACAATCTGGGAAATGGGGTTATATCGATAAGGCAGGAAACTGGAAGATCGATCCTGCCTATAATAAAGCAAAAGCTTTTTCTGATGGTTTGGCTGCTGTGAAAACTTATGATCACTGGGGATATATTAATATGAATGGTAACTGGGTTATTGAGCCAAGATTTACGGCAGTCAGTTCCTTCTCCGACGGGATGGCTGTCATATATACTGATGATGGATTTAACTATATCAACCGTAGTGGGAATATCGTATTTGACAGAACGTTCACTTTTGCCAAGCCTTTTTCCGAAGGCCTTGCTTCCGTGGTAGAGGATGGCCATAAGAAATTTATTGACCTTACGGGAAACTGGACAATCCTGCATCAGTATGATAAGGCTGATTCGTTTTCTGAAGGATTTGCTTTAATTTACCAGCATGGCCGGTATGGATATATCAACAACCGTGGAGACATCATGATCCCGCTAAAGTTTAAAGACGCCAATCACTTTTCGGAGGGTAAGGCAAGTGTTAAGATAGAAGATCGATGGGGCTATATCGATAAAACGGGGGACCTGGTCATATCTGCCAAATTTGAGTATGGCGGTCCTTTCAAACACGGATATGCCGTTGTCCGGCATTACGGAAGATACGGAATGATCAATGCAGATGGCGAATGGATCATAAATCCCGGATACCCTGACCTGGGCAACATGGGTAAGACCATCACGCTTGCGGAAGAGGTGATCAGCCGGGTAGAGAACAGGATCAGGCAATGGGAGAGTAAGGGAGAGTTTGAGAAAACGAGCGATTATATTAAGCGTGTAACCAAAGAATCAAGAGAAAAGGAAGTCCGGGTACAGATGCAGCAGGCTATTAATGATCTGGCGAAAAAGTATATTTCTCTTGAAAAAGCTGAACTTGGTTTATATAATGCTGATGCCGAGATGTTCAGCCTCTTTATTCCAGGGATGATATCTACCCTTATACCCGTTCCTATCAGTGAGGCTATGTTTTTCAGAGATCACTGGGACCAGGTTTATCTGCGTAATGCAGAATTCACTATTCATGATGATCGCTTTGTGCTTACTCATTTTGAGGCGGTTCTCGGAGAAAGAAGATATGCATACGATGCCTTCAAGGATGGCGTTTATATGAGCAATTTCAAAGGGAGGCCCAATCTGGGGAGCATCGAGATATCGCTGCCTGAATTACCGGTTCCCCTTGAATATACGGCTGAAAAGGCAAGGCGGGGCGAACCTGCTTCCGATGTTGATTTGAATATCCCTGTCAATCTCCTTATTCAGGAAAATGTATTTGCGCTGATCATAGGCAATGAGGACTATCATTCTTTCCAGGTGGGTGTTGAAACCGGGATGAATGTCGATTATGCAACATCCGATGCGACGATTTTTTCGGAATATGTAAATCAAACGCTTGGGGTTCCGGAAGAAAATATCACTCTGCTGATCAACGCCACGGGAGGTCAGATCAACCAGGCCCTGGCAAGGATGAAAGCGCTGGCCAGGGCGTTTGACGGACAGGCTGAGTTTATCTTTTATTATGCCGGTCATGGCTTGCCGGATGAAGAGACCGGGGAACCGTATCTGATACCGGTAGATGTGGCCGCCTCTGACCTGACCTATGCTATCCCGCTCGAGGAGGTTTATGAGAAATTTACTGATTATCAGTCCGGTAAGGTGACTTTGTTTATCGATGCCTGCTTCAGTGGTGGGGCCAGAAAGGAATCTTTACTGGCAGCAAGAGGCATAAGGATTAGGCCTAAATCACCTTTTGTTATGGGTAACCTAATCGTTTTTTCGGCATCCAGGGGCGAGCAGACTGCCCATGCCTATGAGGAGAAAAAACATGGCATGTTTACTTATTTCCTCTTGAAAAAAATTCAGGAAACCCATGGCTATGTTTCCCTGGGAGAACTGGCAGAATACCTTGAAAAAGAAGTGAACCGCAGGTCATTGCTGACTAATAACCGCGAACAGGAACCGGTAATAAAAGTGAGCCCGATCCTCGAAAATACATGGAGAGATCTCAGTCTGATTGATACAGGGCGGGCAATGAGGGAATGAGGACATCCAGGATGGGGACTGCTGAGCAGAAAAAAATTTACCTGTATACCCGGTCCGGCAGGCAGAAAATCAAAGCGGGATACATGTTTTATGCTAAAAACCCAAACCAGCACCAACAGGGCATGAATTAATTTTCCTGATGGTTTCATTGGGCGCGATGGGCATCAATTGATATTATTTTTATTCGTTCAATTTTTCCTTCCTATATTTCATCCTTCTTTTATTTGGTTATATTTTAACGGGTAATTATTAACGGCAAACGACAGATGAAGTACAATTTTGATGAGATCATCGAAAGAGATCATACCGATTCGATGAAATATGATCTTAGAAAAACACTTTTCGGGCGGTCAGACGTACTGCCTTTCTGGGTAGCGGATATGGATTTCAGAACACCGGATTTTGTTATTCATAAACTAAAAGAACGTCTTGAACATGAAATATTCGGTTATCCCATGCGGCCGGAAGGTTTTGAAGCAGCGATCATGGGATGGCTGAATAAAAGACATCATTGGAAAATAAAAAAGAATTGGATAACGGTCAATCCCGGGGTCGTGCCTACCCTGGCATTTTGTGTGCAGACTTTTACCCATCCGGGGGATCAAATAATTGTTCAAACGCCGGTTTACTATCCTTTTTATTATGTTATCAGGAATAATGGATGCCAGGTTTTAAATAATCCATTAAAACTTCATAAGGGTCGATATGAAATGAATCTTGAAGACCTCAAAAGTAAAATAACCTCAAGGACCAAAATGATCTTCATTTGTAATCCGCATAATCCGGGAGGCAGTGTATGGAGGGAAGATGAGCTTCGTCAATTGGCCGGCATCTGTCTTGAAAACAATATTTTGATGATTTCTGATGAGATCCACTCCGACCTTATCCTGTATGATAATAAGCACGTCCCCCTGGCCTCATTGGGGAAAGAGATAGCCGCTCAAACCATTACCTGCCTTTCTGCCAGCAAAACATTCAACCTCGCCGGGATGGCGACATCCTATACGGTTATTTCAAACCCGGACCTGAATGATCAACTGAATAACAAGCTCGGCGATTATCACCTTTCTTTTGGGAATACCCTGGGCATGGAAGCATTAAAAGCAGCGTATCTCTATGGAGAGGAATGGCTTGATGAATTGCTGGTTTATCTTGAGGGCAATATCGATATGATGGATAATTTTATTAATGAGAATCTACCCGAATTACACATGATCAAGCCTGAGGGGACTTACCTGGCATGGCTTGACTTCCACGCTCTTGGGTTACCGGGTGAAAAGCTGAAGCAATTGCTCAATGAAAAAGCAGGAATTGGGTTAAGTGATGGTGCCTCCTTTGGTGAGGGAGGAGAAGATCATCAGCGATGGAATACCGCCTGCCCGCGGTCATTACTGGAGCAAGGATTATATCGTTTATTTGATACCATAAAAGAATTACAGGAAAGTGAAGCGGAGTAATAAACCGGCACCCAGGGTTGAAATAATCAGTTATGGACGATATTCCGGATGGGAAAATGCAAGCAAGGAACTGCCGCACTTACAGGACTTAACTGATAAGGTAAAGGCGGAGATAGATATTGAGTTTGGCATGACCGTCAGGATATACCAGGGGAAAGGAAGGTTCCTGAATTACAGGATCGAACATCCTCCTTTCAGGGATGCTGAGGGGCAGGTAACACCTGATTTTACCGGGGAATACCAGGTACGGACGAACCCCGCGGATTTCTTTCTGGGTGATTCAATCCGGGAACCGCTTGATGACAAAAAAGGGAAATGGAGGTTTATGGTCTTTTTTGATGATCAGCTCGTCGCAGAGAAGACAATAGAATTGACCTGATCAGTTCTTCTTCTTTTTTATTTTATTGATATTTTTGCCAGGTTTTGATTGTCCACCAATGGATTTCGTTTTTATCTTTTCACCTTTTGTACTCCTTCCCTGTAGCAGTTGACTTGGGTACGGAAGGAATAAGTAAGATACGGAGAGGGTTAATATCCTATAATTATGTGCAATATTATCGGTGAATCCCAGAATTGGCATTTTTAATCCGTCAGGGGCGCCCAGGTGGGTTTGCCCATAAGTGAATTTCAGGGTGGTATCAATCACCTGTCAAGTGATTTTAACAAATTGAATATCCGTGATCAAAGTGATCCCAATTCACAGGGTGCCCTGACAAAGATGAATCCCAATTTTGGGGTAGGTTTTTATTATTATACGGAAGACTCATATGTGGGGATTTCGGCTCCCTATTTACTGGAGAATAAAATCGTAGATGTGGAAGGCGTTCTTATTGAAGCAAGACAATCGAGGAATTATTATATTCATGCCGGACATACCTACAGGCCGGATTCCAGGGTTATGATCAAGCCTTCAGTACTTATCCGCATGCAGGAAGGAGCACCTTTCGGCTGTGACCTGAACACAACCTTTATTTATAAAGATGTTGTAGGCCTGGGTTTATCCCATCGGAGTAATGATGCTTTTATAACTTTGTTTGAGTTAAGGCTTCTTCCCAGTCTGCATCTTGGCTATGCCTATGATTACACCTTGTCCGACAAACGTAAGTATTCCAATGGTTCTCATGAAATTATGATCAATTACAGAATAAAAATTAATGCCTTGCATGCCGGCAAGCCCTGTCCTGCCTATTTTTAATATTTTTTGCTATTATTACGGTCTGATAACCCCAACATCATGAGAGTCATTATTTATAGTTTTCTTTTTCTTGCTATTTACGTGTTATCTTCATGTTCCATTTCTGAAACTGATTCACAGATTATCGTTTCAGAATTGACTGTCGATCATCTGAAGGATCCTCTCTCCCTGGACAACCCCTCACCTCGTTTTTCATGGATCAGTAATTCCGTTGCACGAGGGGCAAGCCAAAGCGCTTACAGGCTTCTTGTGGCTTCTGACCCGGCCTTACTGGAAAAGGACAAGGGTGATATATGGGATACCGGCAGGAGAAATAGTGATCAGTCGGTTTTCATTGACTACCACGGAATAAAACTGAAGTCTGGGCAACGGTATTTCTGGAAGGTGATGATATGGGATCAAAATAATAATCCCTCACCTTACAGCACCATGGCATGGTTTGAGATGGGGAAAATGAATCCGGATGACTGGCAGGCCCGGTGGATATCACAGGTTAAGGATCATGAGGAAGTACCGGAACTGCTGCCGGCTCCGTATTTCAGAAAGGAGTTCTCGGTCGCCAGGCCGGTCGCCAGTGCCAGGTTATACTTATCCGGCCTGGGTTATTATAAGGCTTTTATTAATGGGAACAGGACAGGCGATCATGAGATCGATCCGGCATTCACTCGTTACGACAGACGGGTGAAGTATGTAAAACATGATGTAACCGGTCAGCTTCGGGAGGGCAGGAACTGTATTGGTATAGTGTTGGGCAATGGATGGTATAATCAGCATACTGCATCTGCCTGGGACCTGGATTCGGCAGCCTGGAGGGATGATCCCTGTTTGTTGGCACAACTTGAACTGGTTTATGCTGATGGCGGCAACGAAATAATAACTACGGATGAGACATGGATGACAGGAAACGGACCGATTGTTTTCGATGGTATTAGAAACGGCGAACATTATGATGCCAGAAAAGAAATACCGGGTTGGTACCGGACCGGTTATGATGATTCCGGCTGGAAAAATGCCCTGGTGGTAAAAGGGCCTGCCGGGAAGCTATCAGCACAGGTAATGCCTCCGATGCGTATTATCCGGGAGAAAAAACCTATAAAAATTACTGAACCGGCAGAGGGGACCTATGTTGTTCATTTTGCTGAAAACATCACCGGACGTCTCAGGATTTCTCTCGAGGGATCGCCAGGGCAGGAGATCATTATCCGTTACGGCGAACGATTAAAAGAGGATGGCACACTGGATCAGAAAGAACTGGCCAGATTCATTTGGACAGGAGAAACCCAGACCGACCGGTATATATGTAAAGGAGAGGGCCGCGAGACATGGGAATCAAGTTTTGTTTATCATGGCTTTGAATATGCAGAGATAACCGGGCTATCCGGCACCCCCGTAACCGCCGATCTCACGGGTGTTGTACTCCATACCGACCTGCAGTCAGCCGGAGAATTTTCCTGCTCCAATACAATGTTTAATGCCCTTCAGCAAAATATCCTGAATTCTTTTCTTGGGAATTATCACGGTTATCCAACCGATTGCCCACACCGGGAGAAGATAGGCTGGTCGGGCGATGCCCAGCTTGTGTCGGCTACTGCCTTGTATAATTTTGACATGGTCCCCTCTTATATGAAATGGATTGACGATTTTGCTGACGAACAACGGGATGATGGCAAAGTGCCGGCGATAATCCCGACCAGTGGCTGGGGATATACCTATGGAAGGGGCCCCGGAAGGGAGCATGGATATGGTCCGCATTGGGATGGTGCCTATATCAATATACCCTGGGATATGTATAGGTTCACCGGTGATACTTTTATCATTAAAAAGTATTATAAAGGCTTTAAAGCGTATATGACTTACCTGGAGCGTTCGGCGGAAGATTACATCCTGAATTATGGGATAAACGACCATAAACAATTAACCACAAAAACCGAAGGAGATTATTTGTCTACCGTCAGTTTTTTTGATTTGGCAAACAAGATGAGTTCAATGGCTGGAATCCTCGGTTTTCAGGAAGATGAAGTTTATTATAAAGACCTTGCCGGAAATATATACAAAGCATTTAACCGGAGATTCTATAATGAGGAAACCGGTTTATATGGATCAGGAGGACAGACAGCCCTGTCGGGTGCTCTCTTCCTGGGACTGGTACCTGAAGGAGAACTGGAAAGAGTAACAGAGAATCTTGTTAATGAAATTGAAAAGAAACAATACCATATCGATGCCGGCGTGGTAGGAACCCTATTTATGCTGAAAGGAACCACCGAACTGGGATTGTCCCGTGAAATGTACAAGGTCGCTAATCAACGGGATTACCCGGGCTGGGGTAATTGGATTGAAAGGGGCGCTACTACATTATGGCAGACCTGGGATGGTACTATGTCATTAAACCATATTATGTTCGGCAGTATTGGCGAATGGTTTTATCAGGTAGCCGGAGGGATCAGGGTTGACCCGCACAGGCCGGGATTTAAAGTTTTCATACTCAAGCCTGAGTTGACGGATACCCTGGAGTGGGTTAAATGTAAGTATGGATCGGTTTATGGACAGATCCTTTCCGAATGGAAAAGAGAAAGTAAAAGCTTTCATTGGAAGATTACAGTTCCGTTCAATACCATGGCAAAGGTATTTCTCCCGGTTAAATACGGCGATAAGATAACTGAATCGGATCAGCAGTTAAATGAAATAAAATCAATCCGGGTACTGGATAAACTAGACAATCACTGGATCCTGGAGGTTGCTTCAGGTATTTATAATTTCGAGATACAATAATTTGATTATTTCCGTGAAAAAAAGTTATGGAAATTGAGACCAGGGTTATAATGTATTAGCCTCACCGTATATTTCTGTATAACTTTTCCAGTTTCTCTACCGGTATTCTTAGCGTCCACGCAATTGCAATGATAAAATAAATCAGTATTGCACGGAGGGCACTTTGGTTGGCTACACGCCGGTCAGAGGAGTATACCTTCTCAGGGAACTGAACAATTCTTCCCAGCTTATTCATTCTGATACATAATTCGGCATCTTCCAGGATCGGATAGGATTCATCAAACCTTCCGATATGGTCAAAATCCTTTTTACGGCAGAACATTACCTGATCCCCGAAAAGTATCCTGAAACCATTGAAAAATAATCTTTTAGGGTTAAAAAATAGTGGTAGAAAATAGGTTTTAAAGTAATTCAATACAGATATTATTTTGCGTTTCCGATTGCCTTTCATCACGGATATGAATCCTCCAAGGCAAACTTCCGGGTCGGCTAAATGTTTTACCACCAGCGGCACAAGATCTTTGCTTACCAAGGTGTCTGCATGAAGAAATACCAGAATATCACTTTTGGCTTCCTTCGCGCCCATATTCATCTGAATGGCTCTTGATGATCTCTGAGCTTTTAAAACCCGTATCCCGAATGTTGTAAAGATGCGAACCGTATTATCAATGCTGCCCCCATCAACTCCGATGATCTCATCAGGTGCAATTTGAAGATCTGCCACGCAATTCAGTGTTTTGGAAAGATAATCTTCTTCATTTAATGCCGGGATAATTATAGCAACTGTTTCTATGAGTTAAGGGATTTATAACAAATATTATAAAAAATTTCAATATAATGATTAATACCGGAGTATTGCATTCATCGGGCTTTCTTTATCAGGCATGCTTTCGCGCTCAAGACGAGACAAT
>CAZYDB010000021.1:17103-27813 GCA_964645995.1 uncultured Roseivirgaceae bacterium | reverse complement strand
GAAACCAACATCGCCACACAATTTTTTGGCAGAAACAATCAGGGCATGAGTATTGATGTTGGAGCCGGTTATGAAGTTAACAGCCATTCGAAGGTATTTATATCCCTTCTTGATATGGGATTCATTAACTGGAATTATGATACTAAGAATTACCGAATTGAAGACGGTATCTATACCTACAAAGGAGTTGATATTGATGAAGTAGACAAGATGGAGAACCTGCTTGATTCTTTACAGGCAATATTTGAACCTGAAGAAATTGAGGAAGGCTACCGAACCGCTCTCAATACCGGTTTAAACATCGGTTATAATTATCGCCTGGGGCATGTTCATTCTATTAATTTACTTTATAGCTCGGTGTTTTTCAGAGATGATTTCCGCTTTGGTTTGAGTGCAGGATATGGAATTAATCCCGGAAAGATATTTGGTGCCAGGGTGGCGTATACCTATATGAATTATCAGCCATTCAATCTCGGAGTAGGGTTTAATTTCAATTTCGGATTTTTCAATTTATATTTCATGTCCGATAGTTTCAGTAATGTGTTCAATCCTGCAAAAGCCAAATATGCCGATTTCCGATTCGGTATTAACCTTGCGTTCAATTAGATCAACCTGCGTTTTGCCTGTAATTGAAATTATCAATTCTTTCTTCCTTTTAATTAACTTATCGAGTATGTTTACCTGATTGATTTTCATACTTGCTAAACATGAAGCTGCGAAGTATTGGGCATGTATTACTTCTATTAATCTTGATTCCCCGGCATTTTTTGTTTGGCCAATCTGAAATACTGGATAATAATCCTCCTGGCATTATATGGAACCAGATAATTACACCTCATTTTAAAATCGTTTTTGATTCCATTACTGAGGATAATGCGCAGCAACTGGCCAATAAACTTGAAGCACTTTACCAACCCGTATCAAAAAGCCTTGAGGAAGACCCAAAGCAGATATCTGTAATTTTACAGAATCAAAATTCAATCTCCAATGGATTTGTCAGCCAAACGCCAAGGAGGTCTGAGTTTTACGGTACACCACCCCAGGATTATAATTTTCTGGGTGTTCTGAACTGGCTGGACCTGCTTGCCGTGCATGAATTCAGACATGTTGTACAATTCGATAAAAGTTTAACAAAGTTTAATAAATTCCTTCATGTTCTCTTTGGGTATGAAGTATCTAGCAGCATGGCTCATATTGCCGTACCTGATTGGTTCTGGGAAGGAGATGCCGTTAACCTCGAAACCGCTTTAACTCCAGGAGGCCGGGGGCGAATCCCTAATTTTGGATTATTGTTTCGTGCCAATACGCTGGAACGGGGTGCATTTAGTTATCACAGACAATATCTGCGATCATTTAAATACAATATTCAGAATCATTATGTTTTCGGCCATTATTTTACCGCTTATCTGCGTGGGAGGTATGGCGAAAACCTGATCAGTAAGGTTACTGAAGAAACCTGGTCCTGGCCTTTTATCCCATTCAGGTTTTCCGGAAGGCTCAAGAAACACACCGGCAAATCTCTTATTTCCAATTATAATGAGATGATGATTGAGCTTGACAGCATTTGGAACGGTCAGTTAGAAGACCGTGAATTTACTGGTTATTCATTAGTCAATGTCAGAAAAAAAAAGGCCTATACCGATTATTTATATCCTCATTATTTGAAAGATGGACGGATTTTAGCTTTAAAACGAGGTATTGGCGACATTTCGACATTTGTAGCATTTGATTCCATAGGTAACCACCAGAAATTATACATTCCCGGGATAATGAATGATGGGGGAATGATCTCTGTAGGTAAAGATAAAATCGCCTGGAATGAGTTTGAATTTGATCCAAGATTCAGGAAAAAAACCTATTCAGTAATAAAAACTTATGATTTGAAAACAGGTAAGATACAAAGACTTACCAAGAAATCAAGGTACGGATCCGCCGGCCTGTCACCTGATGATTCCAGAATAGTTACTGTTGAAACAACCCCTGACCTTCGTCATTCTCTGACGATTATCCATGCTGGTCTTGGCCGGAAGTCTTATAAAATACCAAATCCGGAGAATTACTTTTATGTTCACCCCCGTTGGTCAGAGGATGGAGAGCATATACTGGCGGTTAAGCAGGGTGATGAAGGCAAAACCATCATGATCTACAATGTCGAGACAAGAGAAACATTCGACCTTTGGCCAATGAGTTATGAGAATATCGGGTATCCGTTTATGCATCAATCCTTTGTTTTGTACAATTCACCATACGATGGTATAGATAATATTTATGCCTATGATTTGGTAAGCAAAAAGAAATTCAGGGTTACGAACAGCCGGTACGGGGCATATAATCCCCATGTTTCATGGGATGGGAAAGCAGTAATCTATAATGAATTCAGCAAGGACGGGCATAATATCGCTGAAATTGATTTCAATCCGAATGAATGGACACCCATTGAAGAAGTAATTATCAATAAGGAAAGCATTATTGATCCGGTAATCGAGCAGGAGGGCAATCCAAATATTCTTCAGGAAGTGGATTCGGTTATTTATCCGGTGAAACGGTTCCGGATTGGGAGAAAGATAATCAACCCCTATTCATGGGGTCCATATATTACTTCTACCGATCTTGATTTCCAGATCGGGATCAAATCACAGGATATTATGAGTACAACAACGCTGGATCTTGGTTATCGGTTTAATGCCAATGAAAGGACCGGCAGGTGGCAGGCTAATTTCACTTATCAGGGAATATACCCGGCTTTGGGTATTGGCGGATATTTGGGCAGCAGGTCTGTTGATAGGCGATTTGTGCGGAGGGCTGAAAATGGTACGATCACCTCTGATACAACGGTTAATATTACCTGGGAAGAAAAAGGAATTGTATCAGGTTTCAGGTTCCCTCTATTACTGACACGGTCAAGATATAACCAGAATCTTGATCTTGGATATCAGTATACTTATACAGCGGTTAACGATTACAGTTATGATGCCCGATATCCCGATATGTTGAGCAATGGAGGTCTGCAATCGAACCGATATTATCTTTCCTATCGGCGGATAATGAAAAGAAGTAAAAGAGATTTGGCAGGAAAATTTGGTCAGACTATTTATACAAGTTATGAGCACACGCCTTTTAAAAGTGATTTTCTTGGTGGTTTATTAGCTGCCGAGATAAGATTGTTTTTTCCTGGTATATTCAAACATCATTCCTTTCATTTACGTAGCGGATATTTAAATCAGCAGGTAAGAAATAATGACAAGACCTATCTTTTTCAGAGTCCAATTATGTTCACCAGAGGTTATAATTATCAGTTTTATGAAAACTACTGGAATAATTCTGTCAACTATAGCATGCCTTTGATCTATCCGGATCTGCACCTGGGATCTTTTCTCAATATCCAAAGGATCTATGCAACCTTTTTTTACGATACCGGTACCCGTTTCCTCAATGGAGATCAGGAATATTTGCGATCGGTTGGGACGGAGGTGTCTTTTGATTTTAATCTGATGCGCTTTCTCACCTTACTCAATGCCGGATTCCGGTATAGTTACGCGATGGATGATCCTAATCAGATGCATAAATTTCAAATTTTAGTGGGTAGTTTTGGTTTTTAGACTATGATCAGTGGAAAACCGATTGAATATTTGAAATACGGGATTTTAAAATATATTTTTGCTCATCAATAAATAAAAACAATATGGCAGAAATAATACGCATGCCGCGCATGAGCGATACGATGGAAGAAGGAGTAATAGCTTCCTGGTTAAAAAAAGCAGGAGATGAGGTTAAATCCGGTGATATCCTTGCGGAAGTTGAAACGGATAAAGCCACTATGGAACTTGAAGCGTATGAGGATGGAACCCTTTTACACCTTGCTGTCGATGAAAAGAGTTCTGTTCCCGTTGACGGCGTAATTGCTATTATAGGTGCTAAAGATGAGAAAATTGATGATATTCTTGAGAAGATAAAATCCGAAGAAAAAGCGGAGAGTAAAGGTTCGGGGCCGGATAAAGAAAAGGGGGATGAGACAGTTAACGAAGATGCTGAACCGAGTGAGCCGGTCGACACCAGCGATATCAATGCTTCTGTAATCACAATGCCTAAAATGAGTGATACCATGACTGAAGGCACTATTGCCGGGTGGATCAAAAAAGTTGGAGATAAAGTTGAGACGGGTGAAATAATGGCAGAAGTTGAGACTGACAAGGCGACCATGGAACTTGAGGCTTATGAAGACGGAATATTATTATATACCGGACCGAATGAAGGAGAATCAGTTCCGGTTGATGGTGTGATTGCGGTTATTGGGGAGGAAGGAGCCGATTATAAGAAATTATTGCAAGCGCATGAGTCCGAATTAAAAAAAGAAGGCTCAGGTGCGAAAGAGGAAGTAAAGAAATCTGAAAGGAAAGAAGAATCATCGCCTTCAGAACCTGACGAAGTAAAGGAGCATACCTCAACCGCTGATGGCAATGGTGCACCTAGTGGTCGGATCAAGGCCTCTCCACTTGCTAAGCGTCTTGCTGAAGAGAAAGGGTATGATATAGAAAACATCAAGGGTTCCGGGGATCATGGTCGAATTATAAAGAGGGATGTTGAGAATTATAAGCCTTCGATCGCAGAGATTGATCGAGATGAAACATCTGAAGAAGGAACTCCGGTTACCTTACCTCCGGTGATTGGTGAGGAGAAGTATGAGGAGGTTGCTGTTTCTCAGATGCGTAAAACGATTGCAAGACGCCTGGCCGAAAGTAAATTTACAGCGCCTCATTTTTACCTGACCATGGAAATTAATATGGATAAGGCTATTGAGGCAAGAAAAAGCATGAATGAAGTGTCTCCTGTAAAAATATCCTTTAATGATATCATACTTAAAGCCTGTGCGGCGGCCTTGAGACAGCATCCTAAAGTAAATGCTTCATGGCTGGTTGATACGATTCGATATAATAAACATATCCATATTGGAGTAGCCGTAGCTGTTGAGGAAGGATTACTTGTTCCTGTGGTTCGCTTTACTGATAATAAATCCCTTGCGCACATTGCAGTCGAGGTTAAAGAGCTGGGTAATAAAGCCAGAAACAAACAATTACAACCTTCCGACTGGGAGGGTAATACTTTTACAGTATCTAATTTAGGTATGTTCGGAATTGAAGAATTTACGGCAATCATCAATCCTCCGGATGCCTGTATTCTGGCAATAGGTGGTATCAAGGAAACCGCTATTGTAAAAGACGGCAAGCTTATGCCCGGAAATGTAATGAAGGTTACGCTTTCATGTGACCACCGGGTAGTAGATGGAGCAACAGGTGCTGCCTTTCTTCAGACTTTGAAAGGCCTCCTGGAAAATCCCGTCCGAATAATGATTTGATAAGCAAATATTTAAAAATGGAAGGTCCCGGATGTCAGATTGGGGCCTTCTTTATTTAAGGTACAATAATTGTTGATAATTTAATGTAAGCGACTATGCCTATGACTAAATATAGATCCACAACTGTAATTGCAGTAAGGCATAATAATAAAATAGCTATCGGGGCTGATGGTCAGGCAACCTTCGGCAATACTGTAGCAAAAAGCAATGTTAAAAAGATTCGCCGTCTGCAAAATGGGAAGATTCTTGCAGGTTTTGCAGGCTCGACGGCCGATGCCTTCACTTTGATTGAACGGTTTGAAGAAAAACTAGGTACTTATGGAGGCAATATGAAACGGGCCGCTATCGAACTGGCAAAGGATTGGCGAATGGACCGTGTTCTTCGCAGGCTCGAAGCAATGCTGATTGTCGCTGATGAAAAGGAGATCCTGATGTTATCGGGTAACGGGGATGTAATTGAACCGGATAATGAAATTGCTTCCATTGGTTCGGGGAGTATGTATGCGCAGGCCGCTGCATTTGCATTAAAAAAGCATGCATCAGAATTATCCGCTAAGGAAATTGTTCAGGAAAGTTTAAAAATTGCCGCAGATATATGTATCTATACCAATCATCAGATAATTATTGAATCATTTGAATAAAAAAACGGCTGCTTCGATAATTCCAAACAGCCGTCTCCTTATTCTATAGAATTTTATCAATTAACAGGTTTGCCTTCCATCTCCTGTTCGGGTTTTTTGATCTGACCAACATTGAATACCTTTCTTTCTTTGTGGCCGCAATACGTGCATTCAAAATACTTCATTAATTCACCTTTGTTCTCAGCGGATGGGGAAGAGATTATCTCCTCTTTAATCACCTTCAATGTCTGAAAACCACAATTTGAACAACGTTCGGCATGTAAATGACCTTCATATTTTTCAATTTTTGTATACCCCGATTCTTCATCTATCCAAACATCATAGTCAATTGAAAACACTTCTTCTTCTGCCTGCATACCTTCCGTAAGGTAAACATCTTCTTCCTCTTCACTTAATAATTTCATTGGATTTCCTGTTTTAGGGGACTTCCGGGGGGTATATCTTAATTTATGTAGTTTTTTCTCAAGCTTTGTCGGATAATAAATCTTTAATACATTGTAAATGACGACCATAAAAATAGAAGCAAAAATAAGAGTGCCCAGTAATCGGGCAATAAACATTCCCGCTTCAACATTTTCTTTATCGCTGAATAAAGAATTAAGAAAGAACCAACCGGCTAGAATAATGAGAAAACCACTGATCATGTAATACCGGATCTCATTCTGATTCGCAAAGTCATACTTCTTTTTATAATCACCAATAAGCGCAAAGCTGAGATGATAAAATATAAATACAAGTACGCTTAGAAGGATCATGGTAATTGCGCCATATTGCATCCACATTTTCCATTGTGGGAAGAATAATAGTAAACCTGCTTTCATACTCAGTTATAATTTTGGATTAAACACATTCAATTGGGTACAACATTCCTACCATATATACTGATTACTTAATAAAAGTAAACCCTTGCAGAAAAATATTTTTTAAAACATATTAATTCTTAATAAAATATAAATTAAAGAAAATTTATCCCAACAAGTCAAGTATTTGTAAGACGAAGTCATTGGTTCGGCCTTTAAAAGATTTAATATCTTCCAAATGATATATTGCGCTAAGTTTAATAAAGGGATGTGATTTCAATATTATGCTGGTTTTTCTGATGCCTAATGATGACAATTCCACAAGATTGGAATCATCATTTTCCAATCGCCAGGGAGTGCTTTCAATACAGATTTTCCATGCTGTATTATGCATATCAGGTATTTTTTTTAAGAGATGTTCTCTGTACCTATCGAGTGATTGGCCGGCGATCAGGAAATTATTACTTAAATAATTACCCCACCATAAAACTGAACGAAAAGAAAATATATCTTTTCTACTAAATAGCCGAGGATAGTCTAATACAAAATATGGATAGTTATTATAATTTTCTCCTTTTGATATCTTTCCACCTTTTTGGAAGACATTGACTGGAAAAGTGAATGATGATTCCTTGATAGTCGTTTTTAAATCCGCCTCAATCTCACAAAAAAGACGAATTATTTTTTGTGAGATTGCTGTCTTTAACTCGAAAAAGTGAAGGTCTCTTAAAAATTCTATTTCTTTTTTTGAGAAATCCAGTTCGCTCACAATATGAGATCATCTGGTTTTTGAATCAGCTTCATTACTATGACATGTTTATCTCCGTCATCATCTGAGATATAAAGATTAAGGGTTGGGTTATCCATATCCAGTTTATGTTCTATCGCAGTAATCTTCCGGTTTTTAAGTTGATCACTTATTGAACCTTGAAGCCTTTTTAAAATATTTGCAATTTCAACTTCCAGATCACTTGGGTTATAGGAAACAGTTTTCATGGTAATAGTGTCAATTTAGTTTTTTGTATTCACCAACGTATCAATGCCGAGGCCCAGGTAAATCCGCTTCCAAAAGCTGCCAGGGAAACAAGGTTGCCTTCTTTAACAGCACCGGCATTAACGGCTTCACTGAGTGCAATAGGGATCGATGCCGCAGTAGTATTTCCGTATTTTTGTATGTTATTCCATATCTGTTCATCTCTTAATCCAAGTTTCTTCTGAATAAACTGTGAAATACGAAGGTTTGCCTGATGAGGAATAAGCATGTCCAGGTCACTTTTCTCCAATCCCGCCTTATTCAATGATTCTATAATTACTTCGGGAAATTTGACCACTGCCATTTTAAAGACGAAGGGACCATCCATATAGGGTGACAAATGGCCGTCATCCATCATTTTTTGTGTCACAAACATTTCACCGTATTCCACATCAGGATAGCCATAATCAACCGGCTCTTCCGTTTTATTTGTATGGAATCCACCATGTGCACCAGGATTAACCATTGAAAGTTTTTCTGCCCATGTGCCGTTACTATGCAGTTGTGTATTAAGGATACCTTTTTGCGGATCATCTTCCGGTTGTATAATTGCAGCACCTGCACCATCCCCAAAAATAACCGTTACATTCCTGCTCTTGGTTGAGAAGTCCAGACCCATTGAATGCATTTCTGAACCTACCAGTAATATATTTTTATACATTCCGGTTTTAATGAACTGATCGGCAATAGAGAGCCCATATACAAATCCGGAGCACTGGTTCCTTATATCAAGGGCTCCAATTTCAGTATTGGTAATGCCAAGCCCCCGTTGTAAAAGCACTCCTCCTCCTGGGAAATAATAGTCCGGACTCAGGGTCGCGAAAATGATGAAATCAACATCTTCTTTATGTATTCCGGCATCCTCAATAGCCTTTTCGGCTGCTTTTGCAGCCATTGTACTCGTTGTTTCTTCGTGTTTGGCACCATAATGCCGTTCATGGATTCCTGTACGCTCAATGATCCATTCATCACTGGTATCCATTAATTTTTCAAGATCTTTATTAGTTACTATCTTCTCCGGAATATAATGACCTATTCCTCCGATTTTACTGTTAGTCATGTTATGTTCTTTTTGTAAAGTTCAATATAAAAAAAATACATTATAATACGTCTACTATTTGAATTTTTGAATTCCAATTTATTCCGGATTACACTTTTTCAAAATTTTTTCTGACTTATTATCCAGTTTATAACCTAATTGATGAGCGATTGACAAATATTCACATGCTTTTGGTTTGTTTTTTCTTTTACGATATATATATCCTGCCATATAGTATATTTCACCTGAATCCAACCCGCGATCGATAGCCTTCTTTAAATCCACAAGCGCTTTATCATACTTTCGTTTTAAAAAATAATGTCTCCCCCGGATAAAATAGCTATTGACTTCCATTTCATGATTATCGATCAGGTATTTAAGATCCGAAAGAGCTTCCTTGTAATCCCTGGTATTGATTTTTAAAAGGGCACGGTTTCTTAAGGCATCATAATTCAAGCTGTCGAGTAATAAAACCATGTTCCAGTCGGCCAGGGCTTCATGATGATTTTCCAGGGCCTGTTGTGCGATGGCTCTTCTGAAATAAATTTCCGATTTATCAGGCCAAATTTCAATAGCCCGGTTGAATTGCTCTACAGCTTTTTCATACTGATTGGTTTCATTATAGATTGTTCCTCTGTAGAAATACGCATAGGGGAAATCATCCTTTATCAGAATACTTTGCTTATAATAGTAAAGAGCACTATCATAATTTTCTTTAACGTAAAAGGTATTTGCCATATTGAATTTGGATTTGAAACCCATGGGATCCTTTTCTTCAGCAGATCTGAAGTAATATAGCGCCGAATCATATTTTTTGGTATTATAGTACAGGTTCCCGACATCTACCAATAAATCAGGATTGTCAGGAGCTATTGCCAATGCATCCTGGTAATCTATCATCGCTTTCCTGAAGTCACCTATTTTATGACGTGCTTTTCCTCTTGTCTGGTAAATATAAAAAAGAAGTGAGCGGTTTGCTTTAGAATTGGTTTCCGGTTCCTTTCTTTGATGATTCTTATAAATGTCTTCAGAAATGTTGGCATATAATAAGGATTTCCGAAAATGACCAGCCTGATAATATGATTCCATTAAAGAGGTGGCTGCTTTAAGGTTCTCAGGATCATCTTTGAGAACTTGATTATAATAACGGATCATATCACTTATCGAAAGCGATTTGTTATTGTCCTTGATATTCTGTCCCGAAGTTTGTTCGGGGCCGAAAAACAGCATTAAAGTAATAATTACAAGGACAAGATCTTTCATTAAAGCTCCGTTAATTACTCAAATAATGTCAAATTTCCATGTTGATCAGCAGGAAGTGCTGGTTTGATCAAAGCGGGAGAATTTAATTGTTTATTGAATACTTGATGTGAAACCACATAATATTTTAAAAACTCCCAGTCTTCAAACTCAGCAATGGATATGTTCTTTTCGATATCCTCTGCTTCCAACCATATTTTACCCTGTGTCCTGTTAAATGCCACAGGCATTTTTTCAGCAATCTTATCAATGGGTTTATAGGCGTTTCTAACAATTATTGAAAAACTATAATCTTTATTTGCAGGGTTTTTATTTTCAAGTTCCTCCCATATCCCGGCAAAAAACATGCTATTTTCGGTTCTTGAAATTACCCTGTATGGGATCTGTGATTTATTACTGATTTTTTTCCAGATATAAAATCCGTCTGCGGGTATAAGACATCTTCTTTCTTTCAATACTCGTCGCCAGGTATCACTTGTTTTGATCCTAACGATATCTTTTAAGAATAATCTTGAACCTCTATCCTTGTTGCCAGCTATTTCAGGAATAAAGCCCCAGTAGGCCATGACAATTTCAGCTGGCTT
>CAZYDB010000021.1:4495-17093 GCA_964645995.1 uncultured Roseivirgaceae bacterium | reverse complement strand
GGAGGCGGAAGTTTAGGCACTAAGCTGGCAGAGGTTTTTGTGAAGGAGAAGCATTGAAATTAGGTTGATATTCAGGTGGAATACGAACTTGTAACTTCATCTCGAGATCTGAGGGTAAAGCTGTTATGGTATATCTGTTAAACATAGTAACAAGTATATACGATTTTCAGGAGAGATTATACGCCCAATAAATTTAATTTGTCAGGATTCCGCAAATATAATTGCTTGTTTTTCATGAAAAAAGCCAAATTCCGGATTGGTCATATAAAATCCGACATGACCCCCATGATCTGGATAAAGTGTATGAATATTTTTATTTAAATTCTTAACATCAGGATAACATTCGCTGGATAGAAAAGGATCATTTTTTGCATTGATAATTAATGTTGGAATGGTTATATGGGACAGAAAATTAATTGAACTGCATTTGGAATAATAATCCAAGGCATTTTTAAATCCATGTAAGGGTGCTGTGTAATGATCATCAAAAGATTGGAGCGTTCTGATTTCTCTGAAAGGTATAATATTGAACTTTTTTGGGAAAATGATACTTTTATGACGGATCTTTTTTTTAAGCTTTCTGAGAAATCTTATCCGGTAGATTGCAAAACTCATTGAATCGATCTTCTTGCAACTTCCATAAAGATCAAGCGGAACGGATATGGCAATACATTTATTTATTAAATCATTTTGATGATCCCTGTTTTCACCGAGATATTTCAATACAAGATTTCCACCAAGACTGAAACCGATAAGAACAATCTTGCCTGAAAATCGTTTCCTTGCTTCACATGTAACCAGTTCAAGATCATCTGTGGCGCCGCTATGATAGGATACTGGTAATCGATTCGTTTCACCAGAACAACCACGATAATTCCAGGCGATTACATTATAATTTTTTTTTAAAAATACCCTGGCCATTCCTTTTATATAGTTTTTTCTGCTATTGCCTTCCAATCCATGACAGATAATAGCTGTCTTGTTTGAATTTTTATTGATAATATCCAGATCAAGAAAATCATTGTCTGCAGTTTGGATTCTGGTTCTTACAAAACCTGGGTTTTTAATAAATCTAAAAACTGAAGGAATTATGGTTTGCAAATGAGGATTGAGGAGGTACCAGGGTGGTCTGAAATCATTATTTTCAAAAGAAACATTCATTGTTATTTTATCTGTGAATTCAGGTTTGAGTTATGATTGTGCCGAATTTTCTAATCTTTACAGGAGGCTTTTGATATGTTTTTAAGAATACCCATTAATATTACATCTTATTTTTTTAAGGATAACGGGCTGATCAGTACATGCAATAATAAAAAATAAGCCGGAAATTACTTGTTTTCCGGCTTATCATGCGTTTGAGCATTTTTACCTTTTTCAGGCGATTGCTAAGAAATTTTAGCAATTTGTCGGCAGGTTATTACCTGCTTGGCTGACATGGATTAATAAATCCAACCGTAAGCACTCCATCCAATCTTTTAAACGAAGGGGTATCTTAAATAGTTTCCTGTCCGGATAATTTTTATTCGATTGATCTTGTAATACAAGAAAAATCAATAAAACTTACATCAGTAAACAAACCCTGACTATTCGTTATTATGTTTCAATGAAATTGATTCACTTTGAAGTGGTTGAACAATTAGCTACGCTGGGCGATCAGATAAAGCTCCGATAATAGCGGGGCTATTCAACCAAAAAGGGTAGTGCTTGGTTGTGAAAGGTCGGATTTTTCCGGCCTTTCACTTTTTTATTATTTAATTTTCTTTAAAAAAATTATTTTTAATTCCAGAAAAAGTTTTTATTTGTCCACCATTATATCATTGGGCTGTTCGACTAAATTCTTTATATATGAACAAAAAAGTATTCATCACAACATAATTATCCCCCTTTTAAAAGTGAATATTCTATTCTTTTAATAATTGAGTCAAGTGCTAATTAATAGGCTAATCAGATGAATAATATTTATTCGGATTATCTCCGATCGATAACTATTCCAAAATTCATTCTAATAAAAAATCTTTGGTTTGAGCACATTAACGATCTGGATGCACCGATCACAAGAGGTGAAATTATTAAATATGCCGAGGATTTTGATGAAGTTAAAATGGCTATCCCCCATCCTGCGCTGCCTGAAGATGACTATAAGCAATCGCTGTTTGAAAAGAAGCTTGGTGAGTTGAAAAAATCACTCGCTGTGTTTGATGATTCTCCCTATGATATATCCGAAGGAGATCCAGCCGATTATGAAATATTTGGCGAATCTTACACTGTGATATGGGTTTGTCCTCCAGACGTTGAAGAGATCGTTGATTATCTGGTAGAAAAATATGCGGAACTGCGTGACTTAGTTGCCATATGGGAGTATTATATTGACCGCATGCACATTTATCCTTTTTACTCTCTCGAAACTACATCTGATGATTTTTATGATAATGTCTGTGATCTTTTTGAGAAAAAAGTTAATAAGTTGGAAGAGCCTCCAGGTGATAAAGAGTGGGATGAGCTAAATGATTATCTTTAAACAATCTTATTCCAGCATTTGTAATTTCTTTATTTTAAGTCCTGATTTCTTTGGGATATAAATGATTTCTGCATAATCCTGCCATATATTGTTGCTAACAGGTGTAATCATATATTTTTCATCAAAAAAACCAACCAGTTGAACTTCCCGATAGTCAATTTCAATGAAGAAAGACAAATTGGTTCCTTTCGATTCAACCAGGCTTGCAAGATAAACAGAATCTCTGTTATTAAAAGTCAGCACAATCTTCTCAGGGATCAATCCATAAGGGGTTTCGAGATTGAGTATTTCCTTGGGATTTTTATTGATCTTTCCTTGTAAAGCGGCTTCCAGTTCAGCCAGCAATTCCCCAAGGTTCATCCTTGGATTGTAAATTTCAGTAAAACACTCTTCAACCAGACTGTAAAAATCAGGAGAATTTATTTTCAGTAATTGGTTAAATATTGCTTTTGAAGGATACATTACTTCTGGTCAATAAGATTGTATTGATGCCTGGAGAAAATTGAGTATATAAATGATACCTATTTACTGATATTATGTTCTTTCAGATAGCCTTCCGCCATAACCCGGGTATTGATATTGCTTTTATTAACAACCATTGATGGCAATAAAATAGAGGGAACCATTCTTTCACCGTTATTTATATACTGATTGGCCTCAGTAACCGGCTCCTGCTTTGCTAGTTTAATGGCCGTGTTTGCTGCAGCATGGGCAATCGCCTCAATGGGTTTGTAAACCGTCATTGTCTGATATCCGGCAATAATATTTTGAATAGCTTCCGTTTCTGCATCCTGACCTGAAACAAGAACTTGCCCTTCCATATTTTCTTCCTTGAGTGCATTGATCACCCCTTGTGCCAAGGCATCATTGCCACAAAGAACCGCATCGATTTCTTTTGTAACCTTTAATGCATTTTTCATTTGCTGATATCCTAGTTCCGTTTTCCATTCCCTCACACAGGAATCATATACGATCTTTATGTCACCTTTATCAATGATCGGTTGTAGGACGCTCATCTGACCATATTTGACAAAAAAGGAATTATAATCACTGGGGGGGCCGCAAATGATCACATAATTACCCGAAGGAAGCCGTTTGCTAAGGTAATTTGCCATCAACTCGCCTACAGCGCTATTATCAAAAGATATGTAATAGTCAAGCTCACAATTCTGTATCAAACGGTCATAGGATAAAACTGGAACATCATAACGATGCGCCAATTTAACAATTGCTTTTGCCTGTTCACTATTAGAGGGTACGATTACAAGTACATCAATTCCTTTTTCAAGCATAGCTTTTGCTTGTTCATACTGCTTTCTGATATCTCCCATGGCAGAGTCAACTAAAACTTTGGCTCCCAGTTCTTCAGAACGAGCAATAAATAATTCCTTGTCTCGATACCATCTTTCTGATGAAAAGTCATCAAGCAAAAATCCAATTTCAACTTTCCCTTTTTTACAATCCTGAAAAATCAGTGATAGTGGAAGTAATATGATCAAAAGTTTGAAAAACCTGAGTGACATAATTCTTATAGTTTGGGATTAGACAATAAAAAATGAACTTTTTTAAGAGTTTGATTTAAGTTAGAAAAAAAATGTAAAGTTTCAAAGAATTAAGAATAATATAATAAATGACCAATTAATTAAGGGAATTCAGTATATTTTATAATTAAAGTAAATTATTATAAAAAAGTATATATATGGCATTATTATAAAAAATAGGGGGGGACTCAAAATGTAATTATGTTTTATTTTTGCATTGATTTTTTGAATGATTCGTTATGTTCAGGGAGCAAATTACTATTCTTACAGTGGACATTGTTCAAACGTTGAATATTAATATTGACATAATAATCATTTTGAAAACCTTTAACAAGGGTTTTAAGTATAATTGTAAAAAGTACACTTATTTAAAAGTTTAGCTAATCATATCGGTTTGAAGGAATTTTTACTGTTTGTCTCTTTAATTATTATGGTTTTGAATGCCCAGGGCCAGAAGACCCTGACTGCATTAAAAATCGATAAACCAATTATGGTAGACGGGGTTTTGGATGAGTCCTCCTGGGAGCAGGCAGAAAAAGCGGTAGATTTTATACAGAGAAGTCCTGAGCCAGGAAAAACCCCTTCGCAACGAACAGAGGTGAGTATATTATATAACAATGCTTATTTATATGTTGGCGCATGGCTTTATGATACCAAGCCTGAAGAAATCATGACCGAGTTGAATGGAAGAGATCAGGGAGGTAATTCCGACAGGTTTACAGTATATTTTGATACATACAAAGATGGTTTGAATGCATTTGAGTTTTCAGTTACCGCTGCAGGAGTTCAACTGGATTCCAGGATAAGCCCCGGGAATTATGATCGTAACTGGGATGGGGGATGGTATAGTGAGGTTATTATTACTCAGGAAGGCTGGTTTGTTGAATTTGAGATTCCTTTGTCAGTATTACGTTTTCCTGCCAGTGAAAAGCAGGAATGGGGATTTAACATCAGCCGGGGTATCCAAAGGAATAATGAATCGGTCTATTGGGACGAAATTAATCCAAGAATTAGTGGTTTTGTTAACCAATTTGGTGTTCTCACGGGTCTCGAAGGCATTAAAACACCCCTGAGATTGTCTGTGGCACCCTATGTGTCTGCCTATATCAGCAACCATTATGATGGGGAAACGAAGGAGAATAGCATGGCCACCAGCTTGAGGGGTGGGCTTGACTTAAAATATGGTATTAATGATGCATTTACGCTTGATATGATGCTTGTCCCTGATTTTGGACAGGTGATATCAGATAATAATGTATTGAATCTCAGCCCCTATGAAGTATATTTTGAAGAACGGAGGCAGTTTTTCATTGAAGGAACCGAACTCTTCGACAAAGCAGGGATCTTTTATTCCAGACGTATCGGCAGCACCCCAATTGATTTTGGTGTTCCGGGTGAACAGTTGGCAGAAGGTGAGGAGATTATAGAAAACCCTACAGAATCGAGAATAATTAATGCGACCAAGGTCTCAGGCAGGAGTAGGTCAGGCCTTGGAATCGGTTTGCTTAATTCCGTAACCAATAAAACTTTTGCCAAAATACAGGATCAGAATGGTGATATTCGTGAAAAACTTACCTCGCCGGTCACTAATTATAACGTTCTGGTATTGGATCAATCACTCAAGAATAATTCTTATTTTAATTTCACCAATACCAATGTTACCAGGTGGGATAATTATTATGATGCCAATGTGTCATCTGCAAATTTCAGGCTGACAGAAAAAACAAACACTTATGCCATCGGAGGCCGTGCCGCTGTTTCACACAAATATGATAATCCCGTGGAGGATAATGACACAGGGTTCAATACGAACCTGTGGCTCGGTAAAACGAGCGGTAATTTTTTGTTTCGATTGGGCAATAGCCTGGAATCGCATAATTATAATCCTAATGATCTTGGTTTTAACAGAGCTCCAAATAGTAATAACACCTATGTCAATTTTGAATACCGTGAGTATGAGCCATTTTATAAATTTTTGAATTTCAGCGCTGAAATTGGAGCAAATTATCAGAGAAGGTATAAACCAAATATGTTCAGGGAGTTTGAAATGGAAAGTTCAGTGCGGGCTACCTTTAAAAATTTTATGACCTCCAGGATATGGTTCAGGTATTCGCCTTTAGAACAGAAAGATTTTGATGAAACCAGGACTTTAGAGCGTTTTGTTTACGAACCGAAGTATTATAGTTCCGGATTTTCACTTTATACTGATTCAAGGAAAAAATTCCGATTCTCAACCTGGCTTTATTATTATCAGACTTCGCAGAAAAAGAGGAATTATATTTCATACACTTTTGCCCCCCGCCTCCGCATCAATAATCAGTTATCCGTTTCAACCAGTCATTCTGGGAGTAAGAGCAACAACAGTGTGGGATATGTAAGTGCCACTGATGAAGACATTAATTTCGGAGTAAGAGATATTAAAACATTCACAAACATTATTACGACCAAGTATACTTTTAACAAAGAAATGGATCTTTATTTCAGAATGCGCCATTACTGGTCAAGTGCTGAATATCATAATTATCTAAAATTGGGTAATGATGGCAGATTGATAGATACCGATTATACTGACAAACATGATGTCAATTTTAATTCTTTTAATATTGATATGATTTATACCTGGATATTTTCACCGGCCAGTGAATTTAGTATTGTCTGGAAAAGTGCAGCGCTTAACTCCACTGACCAACCCGTCAGTGATTACTTCGATAATTTATTGAATACCTTTGATGCGGGAAGGGATAACAGCATTTCATTAAGGGTATTATATTATATCGATTACATGATGATCACACGGTCAAGGCATGCGGGTTAAACAGCCTGACCGCAATTTTTTTTATTTGAATTCCCTATTATGTTTATAATGATCAGCAGATGGCCGGTGGCCTGGAATTCCATGGATTGTTTTTTTTGATTTGAACACGGAATAATTCGGTTTCAAAATTTCACAAATCCTTCAAATATCATTATTATTGATATCTGATGCTTTAATCATTAAAGCTTTTTTTCAGGAGGCATCATTTTTTTAAATTGAACTGGATATGATTTTTAAAAATAAACTGCTTAAAATATGAAAAGAACAATCAAAATGGGCATGGTTGGGGGAGGCAGAGGAGCATTTATTGGTGCTGTCCACCGCACGGCTGCCCTTATGGACGGTCATATCGATATGGTTTGTGGAGCATTAAGTTCAGATCCGGAAAAGGCTAAATTATCCGGAGCTGACTGGTACCTTTCACCTGAAAGGGCCTATGGCTCTTTTGAGGAAATGATAATAAAAGAAAAGGAAATGCCTCTGGGAGAAAGGATGGACTTTGTCAGTATTGTTACCCCTAATCATTTACATTATGAACCCGCCAGGTTGGCCCTGGAGAACGGTTTTCATGTTGTATGTGATAAACCAATGACCTTCAACCGTGAGGAAGCAGAAAAACTTGCCCAACTTGTTAAAGACACAGGATTAGTATTCGCTCTTACACATACATATACGGGATATCCTATGGTGAAGGAAGCCCGGGACCTGATAAAATCCGGGAAATTCGGGAAATTAAGAAAAGTTGTTGTAGAATATCCCCAAGGATGGTTATCTAATCCCATTGAACAATCGGGCCAGAAACAGGCTGACTGGCGAACGGATCCCAAACGTTCCGGTAAGGCAGGTTCGGTTGGGGATATTGGAACTCATGCGGATAACCTTGCTGAATTCATGACTGGCTTAAAGATCACCGAATTGGCTGCTGATGTTTCAACCTTTGTCGAGGGCAGGCAATTGGACGATGATGCCAATGTGTTGATACGCCTGGAACAGGGTGTAAAAGGCGTTCTGCATTGCAGCCAGGTAAGTGCCGGGGAAGAGAATAATATCAATATCAGGATCTATGGTGAAAAAGGAGGTTTGGAGTGGCATCAGCATGATCCCAATACTCTTTTAATCAAATATCCGGATAAGCCTATGGAGGTTTTCAGGGCTGGTGGCGACAAGTCTTATCTCAGTGAAAGCGCATTAGCGCATCAAAGAACACCCGGCGGACATCCTGAAGGGTATCTGGAAGCCTTTGCAAATATTTACAGAAATGTAGCACTGGTAATACAAGCTGGGTTAAATGGGGACACCCCTGATCCGCAGTTTCTTGATTTCCCGACAGTGGAAGATGGCGTTCGGGGGATGCGTTTTATTGATGCGGTAATAGAATCGGGTAATAATAATGCTGCTTGGACAAAAGTTTAATTTAAAAATATAATGTTATGAAAGGACCTGCAATATATTTAGCACAATTTATGGGAGATGACGCTCCTTTTAATACACTTGAGAATATCTGCCGTTATATGGCTGGCCTGGGATATGAAGGGGTTCAATTGCCTGCCTGGGATGCAAGATGTATTGACCTGAAGAAACTGGCAGAAAGTGAGGCATATGTTGATGATATAAAAGGGGTAGTTGAAAGCACCGGAATGAAGATTACAGAACTGGGAGCCCATCTTCAGGGCCAATTAGTGGCCGTTCATCCGGCCTATGATATTATGTTTGATGGTTTTGCCCCGGCTAAATATCATAATAATCCCAAAGCACGTACAGAATGGGCAATTCAACAGATGATGTATACCGCACGCGCAAGTAAAAACCTGGGGTTAACTGCAGCCGTTACTTTTTCAGGTGCCTTATTATGGCCGTATATGTATCCATGGCCACAACGGCCTGCCGGACTGGTTGAAATGGGTTTTAAGGATCTGGCGAAAAGATGGTTGCCGATCCTGAATGAATTTGACGAATGTGGAGTTGATGTATGTTATGAGATCCATCCCGGAGAAGATCTGCATGATGGCGTCACCTTTGAGCGGTTTCTGAAAGCTACTGATAACCATCCAAGGGTGCAGATGTTGTATGATCCCAGTCATTTCATCCTTCAACAGCTTGATTATATCAGCCATATCGATCATTATCATGAGTTTATCAAGATGTTCCATGTAAAAGATGCCGAGTTCAATCCAACTGCCAAATCCGGCGTTTATGGTGGATACCAGGATTGGGTTGATCGACCCGGAAGATTCAGATCGCTGGGCGATGGCCAGGTAGATTTTAATTCGATCTTCAGTAAACTGGCGCAATATGATTTTGAAGGATGGGCTGTACTGGAATGGGAGTGCTGTCTGAAAAATCCTGAAGATGGTGCCCGGGAAGGTGCGGAATTTATTAAAAAGCATATGATCAGAAAAACATTAAAGGCGTTTGATGATTTTGCAGGCTCAGGGGCTGATGAGGAAGCGAATAAGAAAATACTGGGTTTGTAGTAGGGGGGTCATATCATCGTTCAACCAGCTATTTTTTAAAATAAAAATATCCGGTCAGGGATGAATTTTCCCACGGTATTTGTTCATCATTAGATAGCTGGGCCACATTAATTCTAACCCTTTTAAATACTTCTTCTATTGATAATCCTGGTATCTTCATCGCCTTAATCAATTCCTGCGTGTAAAGACCATGGTCGCCATCTCCATCGGAAGCCGTTTTGCCTGGAGAGGTTGCAAAGGCAATGATCGATCCGGTAGGTGCCGATTGGGGCTGCGCCAATCCTCTGTCGAGTGATCTGAAACTGCGGTTATATGGATTGTTCCGGCAGGCATCCAAAATTATTATATTCATGGGATTCTTATATAATTCCATCATTCTTAATACCAGGTCGGCCCTAATACAAACATCTGGAATATCGTATTGCCGGTCTATTTTTGCATCTACAGGGACCAGGTAGTTTACACCATCAGACTGCAACCCATGACCCGCATAGTAAAAAAGGCCAACACCTTTATTTGTATTTAATTTATCCCCAAAAGCATGTATTACTTCTCTGAATTCGTTTTTTGAGATATTGTTATGATGTAAAACATCAAAACCGATATTTGTAAGTTCACTGGCAATAGCATCCGCATCATTTGCCGGATTCCTTAAAGGAGTATCTTCATAGCTGGAGTTGCCTATGACCAGCGCTGTCCTGTTTTCATATTCACTGGCATCTGTAATTTCAATCTCCTGATCAGTGTCAATTTCCCTGCTAACAATCTGTTCAGCTAATACAGGAAGTTTTAGGTATGGATTTTCCTTGTTCTCTTCCAGCCTGATAATTTCACCTGTAAAGTTTCTTTCTCTCCGGTAATCTCTTTCCCCATCCATATCAAACCGGTGTAGACTGATACAGGCGACGCCATCAAGTTTGATATAATACTTTTCCCCTCTCTTTATCTCCAGGTAAATTGGAGATGTGGTGCATTTTTTTAATTCAGCATGAATTTTCAATTTTCCAATAGAATAGATCTTGAACTCCAGTCTGCTTTCACGATCTAAAGTGAATGCCATTTTGTCGTTCAGATAAACATCAAATTTCCTGTTGGGTTCGGCGAGGCTGTGAATGCGGTAAAAATAAATTATCGAATAGGAATTGTCCTGAGCAACCTTTTTTTTGATAGAATGATTATCTGCAATTAAGCTGGTTAAAAATAAAAAAAATAAAATGAGTTTCATTTTACAAAAATCAAAAAGCCGTCATCACCTTAACTTAAATTTAATTAAATTGAATTAGTTTATCAAGGTGGTTGTCGAAAAACCTTAAAAAGAGTAGACCAAACCTAATTTTTTTAGAAGATGAGAACATTGAGATTACTTGCTATTATGCTATTATTCATGTTTTGCTCTTTCGGCTGCACAACCGCTTATAAGTCGATAGGCGTAGCCAGTGTAGCCGACATCAAGCTGGAGCCTTTAAAACCGGCGGATTACATTATTCTTGAAGAAGTGGAGGGGGTTGGTTCAAAAGGTTCTTTTTTAGGAGGATTTGGATTTGCCCTGGATGGCGTTACGGAAAAAGCACAGCGAGATGCTGCTTATCAGGCGGTAAGCAGGGTAGAGGGTGCCGATATGCTCCTGGCCCCAAGGTATGAAATTGAGACTTTCCTGTTTCCGATCTTCTTTGGGAAAGCAAAAGTTAAGGTCAAGGCAAAAGCTATCCGGATTCTGACATCTGATGAAAGATAATCAGTTCAAAAAAACCTGTAATGATCAAAATGTTCTATGGTCATTACAGGTTCAATCAGAACCTGAAGTTATAATTAACCTTGAATCGAAGGTTGTTCTCTGCTAAAGTTATTTTTTCTCTATTCAGGCTCTGTTCAACAACAGAATTCCATACCAAAAATATTTCATTGCCAGGTTTAATGATCCAACGGAACCTGGATTGCCATCCCCATTGGTCTGTAACATTATCATATTGAACGTAATTGGATAAGGAAATGTCAGGGCTAAAGTAAATATCAGCATTGATTCGATAAATCCTGGTTGTAAATTCTCTATCGGACAGAGTAACATGATTCTGTTCATATTCCAAACCGGCAAAAAATGGGATTCCTATTTTCCAGCCCCATGATGCTTGCCATGTGGTAATATTTCCCCCGAAAAAATGGCCCCAGTCCAACTCTGTTCCAATCCAGAAATTTCTTCTTTTTGCTGTGTAGGCCTCTATGCTCTGTTGCCAGAAATCATAGGTGCCGGCCGGTATGGTTACCGAGTCCTTGGGGAAGATATTAAAATCTTCATCCAGGAATTCATAGGTATTCATAAGCGCATATTCTAATTTTTCACCGGATAGGAATTCGAATTCAAGGACCTTCAGAAAAACATCCCTGGTGAGCAGTTTATTATCCATATTGGTGATATAGTCGATCATTCCTCCCGTGTTGATCTTCATAATTCCCCATCGGTTTGGTCGCGGTCCAATGAAGAGGTTTCCGTAACTTTCGCGGATACCCAACCGGGGGACAAACCCTATACCTGCCCGAAAGTTTTCTCCTATCTGCTGATGCCCAATACGAAAATCGATAAAATCATTGGGATAGCTGAAATCCCCTCCAAAGGAATATTGCTGACCGGAAAAGCCGTCAGATGCTGATTTTAGTCCGAAACCTGTAAAGATTAAGTTCTTGTTTCCAAGGAAGTTTGAGCTGGCAAGTTTAATATCAGCTCCGGCGAGCCAGTTGCCTTCAGCGCCGATTGCATCTCCTCTGGTGCCTATAACGCCAATATATGACTGCTTCCCAATGAAATGGGATATTCTGCCGACGCTGAAATTGCGATACGCTGAGTCTGTCTTATCGGTTATATTTAGCACACCGATATTCCAGTTACCGGTTTGTCCGGCAAGCTTAAGACCTCCAATGATAGGCACAGGATTACCGTTGTTGTCCAGTCCAATCCTTCGCGAAAAATATGGGATCATTCGGCTGCCATACCGGTTCTGATCGTCCCCGTTAAACCCAAAATTGAAATAATTGGCTCCGTCGAGAAAAAAATTCCTTTTCTCAGGAAAGAAAAGGGCGAAACGTGTGAGATTTACCTGTCTGCTGTCTACTTCCGTTTGTGCAAAATCGGTGTTAAAGGTAAGCGCGGCATTCAGCCCTGAAGAAACCTGGTAAAAAATATCGCCACCGGCATCAAAAATGAATTCATTAGACTCATTGTTTTTGTGATTAAATCCTATTAATCCATAAGGTCTTA
>CAZYDB010000021.1:0-4485 GCA_964645995.1 uncultured Roseivirgaceae bacterium | reverse complement strand
AATCCGACCCCTTGTGAAATGTTGTTGATACCCGTCAATTGACCAGCATCCGAGACCTGGAAACGATAGCTGTTCAGGTTGGCAACCGGCCAGTAAGCACTCTCAAGCCTTCTCCTGATATGCCTGATTAACTTGATTCCCCATGTATCCTGATCGGGTTTAAAAATCAGTGTTTTGAATGGAATAGCAATTTCAGCATCCCAACCCTTATCATGTATTTTTGCCTTTCCTGTCCATAGACCATCCCATTGTTTATTAAATGCTGCCCCATTCTCGCTGACGAGGGCATCACCAATAGATCCCCTGGGACCTATCTGGAACCAATAGCCATTTCTTTTATCGTGAAAGGTGTCCAGAATAACCTGAACCCGGTCATCTTCACCCAGGCTGATATCACGCTGTAATTCCTTGGCAGTTATTCTGTCCGGGTCGTCGTAACACCGAAAGCCTATATATAGGTTTTTTTCCGAATAACAGATGTATACCTCGGTTTTTTGACTAACGGAATCTCCATTATCGGGTTCCCGTTGAAAAAAGTCTTGTACAGGCTCGGTGGTTTTCCAGGCCGGATCATCAAGCATACCGTCAATAACCGGTGGACGATCAATTTGATTAGCCTGAACAGATGATTGTGAAATTGCCCTTTCCGTAGGTAACAGAAAGAGTAATGTCAGAAATAACCCATAATTAAAATGGGAATTCTTCTTCTCCCAGATGAATTTCTTCAACTTTTTCAATTTTAGGTTTTTCAGCTACAAGGTGTTCAGGGTTCCCTTCAACATAAATCGCTTTATAGGGTCTGACGGGACAGGGGTATTCACAGGCGCCACACCCTACACAGATATCTTCATTGACTTCCGGAATGAAAAGGCCGGTTTCTTCATAAGGGACCATGTCAACAGCTTTGGTCGGGCAATGTTCAGAACAGGCACCACAATCAGTACCTTCGGTATGGACAACACAATTTTCCTTTATAAATTTGGCCTTGCCCAGTTGAATGGTTTTTTTCTCCTCAAGGCTTTTGATTAGCTCTATAGCACCCGTCGGACATACCTCACTGCATATCTTACAGTCATAATTACAGAAACCCGTATCATAGTCCATATAAGGTTGCATCATGCCTTCTAATCCATATTGAAGAAATGAGGGCTGAAGAACATGGTTGGGACAGGCCGAAACACATAACGTGCAGGCGGTACAATAATTCGTGAAATGATCCAGGCCCTTGCTACCAGGGGGGACGACAGTAATTTCTCTTTCAACTGGAACGGTTGATGGTTTGGTGACTATAATCTTTTTAGGGACTTTTTGAATAGTGTCTTTTAATTGGTTTGATCCGGTTACGGAAGACAAAAAAAGGATTGATCCGGCCATGAAATTTCTACGTTCAACATTGACTTCTTCAATTGTTGGTTCAGGTATTGTTATTTTGTTTTTTGTAAAAGAAGTCTCAAAATGAATGGCATTTTTTGAACAGGAAGGCAAACAATTAAAACATAGAACACACCGGCTATAATCGATGGTTTGTTGTTCTTTATCTATACATCCTGATTTACAGTCATAAACACACTGTCCGCAATGATTACAAAAGGATTCATCAATTTTAAGATAAAAAAAAGATTTTATTGAGATCAGACCAAGAAGTGTGCCGACAGGACAGACGGTATTGCAATACAGACGTCCGTATTTGTACGATAACCAGATAACAAGTATCAGCATAAGCACCGGGAAAATAAATTGCAGGAGATCTGCAGGTCTCTGTTCGACGGGGAAAACCGAATAGATATTCAATTTTTCGAGAATTTTTACCAGGTGATTATTAGTGAAAATTAATGCAGGTTTTACAAAATTAGTTGTAAAACGTCCAAAGGTGCTATAAGGGTCAAGCAGGTTAACTATGAATTGAAAGCCAATTAAAAAGGTTAATATGGCGAGGATTAGTAATCCATATCGAAGCAGGTTATAAGGCCTTAAGTATCTGAAAAATCTTTTTCTCTTCTTCTTTTTACTGAATTTTCTTGAAAAAAAGGCAATAATATCCTGAAGGGTGCCCATTGGACAAACACTAGAACAATAAGCTCTTCCAAAAAGGGAGGTGATGATGAGAATGATGATAAAACCTACCGCTGTAAAACTGAATAAAGCAATGAATTTCAACAGGGAAGGTACAAACTGAAGGTATAGAACAGGTTCAGCAAAAGGAGAAAAAGTATTATTGAGATCAACAAAAAGTAAAAATGTAGCAATAAAAAAAATGAGGGAAATAATCACCCTCATATTTTTTATTATTTTCCAGTTCATAGTTATGCCTAAACGGTTATTCTTTTAATATTTAATTCGCCAAGGTTCATATTACCGATACCCAACTCATGTGCAATACGGATATAATTAATCCTTTCAGGCTCATCACCAAAAAATCTGGTTGCGGCAGCATCAGCGGCAACAATATCGGAAGAGATAATCAAGGATTTCAACTCCACGACATCTGATTTTGAAACCCCCCTTGGTCCGTTTCTTTTCATAATAGCATAAGCATCGACGATGTTAAGATCGGGTTTCCTGTACATCGGAAATTCAGCAATACATTGATGCAGGTTATTATTATGCCAAAAACGCCTGTCCCATACAATACCCATGAGGTTTTTCATGCTAATGGTTAATTTGGTAGAGCTATGATGTTTAAGGATTGGAACGTTTATGAAGACATCTGATTCAAGGATCAATTCATGAATTTTAGCTGATTTTATCACTTCTGCATTAATGTTTGTCACTTCATGGTAATAGGACTCAGCATTACCAGCAACCACCTTTGCACCGGCATCTCTTGCAGCTTCTTGCAGTCCGCTGTTAACATAGCACTTGTTCCAGTTATCACAAGTATGATCAAATACGAATACATCTTTAGCGCCTGCATCCAGGCATTGCCTGATAATTCTTTTGATGAGCAGGGGATTTGTGTTGGCTGCTCTTTCAGGCGTGGCATCCCACCCGATATTCGGCTTTACAACCACGGTCTGTCCCTTTTTCACATAGGTTTCGATACCTCCCATGGCCTCTATTCCTTTATCGAACATTGTATCCGGTTCACCACCTCTAACAGCTACCAGATCGTAAGGACTGGCCATTATGCTCTTCCTGCCAATAGCGAAGGCTGAATTAAGTCCTGTAATGCCTGCTGTTGTAAAAGCACCGGCAGCAAAACCTGCCCGAATGCTGTCTTTTATAAATTTCCGCCTATCCATATGCTTTTATTTGACTTTATGGTTCATTACTTTAGTTGCTATATTAGCATTAATTGCCTCAAAAAAACATGATAAACATCATGAATGGCATGCATATGTTTGATTATTTTAAAAAAACGCTGTTTAAAAGCATGATTTATCAAATTAAATGGAATAGTTAAATGCATTTGCTATATTTAGATCCATTCAAATCATACTTTATTTTTTTGAACTAAAATCAGATAAAATGATTAAGACCAGGAGAAAATTTATTACTGACGCAGGTAAGTTTATTACGGGGGCAGGTGTTGCCGCTACCGTGCCATTTACTGCTGCTGCCGCCACCGGAAAAATGAAAGCCAATGAAAAGGTGATCGTCGGACTGATCGGTTGTAATGGAATGGGCTTTTCTAATTTAAGAAATTTTGTCGCTCAGCCCGGGGTTGAGTGTGCTGCTCTCTGTGATGTGGATCAGAATGTGTTAAACAGACGGACAAAGGACCTTATGGATCTAACAGGAAAAAAAGCTGATCAATATAAGGATTACCGGAAAATGCTGGAAAGGAAGGATATTGATGTGGTGATCATCGGCACCCCTGACCATTGGCATTGTCTTCAACTGGTTGATTCTGTGGAGGCCGGCAAGGATGTTTATTGTGAAAAACCATTGGCTAACTCAATCGTGGAACTTGATATTATGGTTGCCGCAACGCGAAAAAACAATAAAATTGTACAGGTGGGTCAATGGCAGAGAAGCGGTCCACACTGGAAGGAAGCCATTGAATTTGTGTATTCCGGGAAGTTGGGCAACATCAGGACCGTAAAGACATGGGCCTATCAGGGGTGGATGAAACCGGTTCCTGTAAAGCCTGATCAACCGGCACCGGAAGGAGTTGATTACGATTCTTGGCTGGGCCCTGCTCATAAAAGACCCTTTAACCCTAACCGCTTCCATTTTAATTTCAGATGGTTCTGGGATTATGCAGGAGGCCTTATGACCGACTGGGGCGTTCATATCATTGATTTCGGCTTATATGGAATGAAAGCGGAGGCGCCAATTTCCGTTATGGCTTCAGGTGGGAAATTTGCCTATCCTGATGATGCTTCCGAAACCCCTGATACCTTGCAGGCAATTTATGAATTCAATGATTTCACCATGATCTGGGAACATGCCACTGGTATTGATGGCGGACCCTACGGGAAAACCCATGGCGTAGCTTTTATAGGCAATAACGGGACCCTGGTCGTTGACAGGGGCGGCTGG
>CAZYDB010000020.1:15721-28217 GCA_964645995.1 uncultured Roseivirgaceae bacterium | reverse complement strand
ATGGCAATGTAATAGATCCTGCCGCCGCAAAAGTTCCTCCCGGAATGGATGCCGGCAAGGTCCTGCAGAATTATTTTAAAGCCATTGGTGGAAAAGAGAAACTGGAATCAGTAAAGGATATGACCATGGAAATGTCGGCTGATGTGATGGGTAACCCGCTTAACATTCTGATACGGAAGAAAGCACCTGACAAGATGCGGGTTGAAGTTAAAATGGGTTCCAATGTTATGTCACAACAGATCTTTGACGGGCAGAATGTTGAGATCGTCCAGATGGGTAACAAAATTCCTGCAGATGAAAAAACAAAAGAAAGGATAAGTATCGAATCGTCCATCTTCCCCGAATTAAACTATGATAATTATGGAGTTGAAATAAACCTGGCAGGAATAGAAAATATCAACGGAAAAGAAGCCTATGCGCTACAGATCACCTATCCTTCAGGGAAATCAATGACCAGCTATTTTGATGCTTCGACATGGTACAAGGTGCGTCAGGTACAACAGGAACAGACCCCCCAGGGCGAAATGACGATGGCAACCGATTTTTCCGGTTTTGAAGAAATGGATGGAATTATCTTTCCCCGGATCATGAAAATGCCCCTGAGTCCTGCCATGCAGATGAATGCGGAAGTGACATCCGTAGAGCTGAACAAGGGATTGGATGAAAAAATATTTATAACAGAATAGTATTTCATCATACTTATGTATTAATTTCTAAACAAAAAATATTAGTACCATTATGAAAAGCAGATATATACTAGTATTGTGCGCAGTATCGGGGATATTACTCACACTTTCTTCATACCGGCTGATCCTACCGGAAGCCCATATTACTGATGTGGACATACCTGAAAATGTTAAAGCCGTATTAGACAGCAAATGCTATGGTTGTCATAATATGGAAGCCAAGGCTGATAAAGCCAAAGAAAAACTGTTGCTTGATAAACTGAATGACCTTTCAAAAGCCAAATTGATCTCAGCCTTATCCGAAATTGAGGAAGTCGTTGAAGAAGGGAAGATGCCGCCGGAAAAATTCCTTGAAAAATATCCGGATAAGGAGCTGAGCAGTGATGAAGGAATGCTTATCAAAGAGTGGGCATCCGGTACTGCCGATGCGCTTTTAAATTAGACCCTATGCTGAAGTTTTTCAGGATATTTCTTGGGATCATCGTGCTGGCATTAGTTATTATTCAGCTTATCCCTTCAGAATTACCAACTGTTACGGACGATAACCCGCAGGATCTTCTCTTAACCGCCGGAATACCCGGTGAGGTATCGGAGCTTTTGAAAAATTCATGTTACGATTGTCATTCCAACGAAACGTATTATCCGTGGTACAGTTATGTTGCCCCGGCGAGGTGGCTTGTTGTCCGTGATGTTAAGGATGGCAGGGAGGAATTGAATTTTTCGCTCTGGCAGGAAATGAGTAAAAAAGATAAGATAAAATTCCTGGATGAAATGGCTGAAGAAGTAGGCGATGAAAAAATGCCTTTACCGGTCTACACCATAATTCATGGTGATGCCAGGCTGGATGATTCCCGGAAAAAACAATTAATGGCCTGGACCTTGAAATATTCTGAGGAACTATTAGGGGAATAATTTTTTTTGTCATATACCCGATTCTGCCCTTATTGGTTATTAACATGTATTGGATTATCGAAATAATTTGCCCTGGCTGAGGCATATCCCGGGTAAAATATTTTAGTTTTGGTCCCTTAACCTGACACGTTATGAGAATAGTAGTAATTATGCTTTTTTATATGACCTGTGGCATTGCTTATGGTCAGCCTGGTTATACAACAGGCAGTGAGATTCTTGATGGAATAGCAATACGGGAACAGAAGAGAAACACCAGTATTTTTAAGCATTACCCGGTACGGAATGTCGGGCCCGTAGTACAGGGAGGACGCATCACGGATATAGCGGTAAGTCCCGTAGAAGACAAAGAGTTTTATATTGCCTTTGCCTCCGGAGGAGTCTTCAAAACGATCAATAACGGTATATCATTCGAGCCTGTTTTTGATAATCAGGGGGCATTGACGATAGGAGATATATGCCTGGCGCCATCCGATCCGGAGATAATATGGGTAGGAACCGGTGAAAATAACAGTTCAAGGTCGAGCTATGCCGGTTCGGGGGTATACAAGTCTTCCGACGGCGGTCAGACCTGGGCGTTTTCAGGACTTGAAGACATACAACATACCGGTCGTATTATCATTCATCCCCTTAACCCGGATATAGTATGGGTCGCGGCTATGGGTAATCTCTATACGCATAATCCGGAACGGGGCGTGTATAAAACTTCGGATGGCGGGAAAACCTGGCAAAAAACGCTATTTGTCAATGACAGCACCGGAGCCATTGACCTGGTAATCCATCCGGATGACCCCGATATCCTGTGGGCTGCCACCTGGGAAAGAACAAGAAAGGCATGGAATTTTAAAGGGCACGGACCCGGCTCAGCCATTTATAAATCGAAAGATGGAGGGGAGACCTGGGTCAGGGTTATGACCGGAATCGAAAACCCCGGATTTGCAGGAAGGATCGGTATTGATATCTGTACTGAGCAACCCAACGTCTTGTACGCCCTGATCGACAGTCAACTGGAAACCAAAAAGGAAAAAGAAAGAAAAGAAGGCGAATTACTGGCCGCGGACTTTTTAACAATGGGGTCTGAAGATTTTCTTGCACTGGACAATGAAAAACTGAATGACTTTTTGAAAGCTAATAATTTCCCGCCCAAATATTCAGCTGAGAAGGTGAAAGAGGAAGTCGGCAAGGGTATCTATGAACCCGGTGCCCTGGCGGAATACCTGGGTGATGCTAACAATGCCCTGTTCGATACAGAAGTTAGGGGGGCTGAGGTATATAAGTCTACCGATTATGGTGAAACATGGACGAAAACGCACGAATACTGGCTTGAGGGGGTATATTATACCTATGGCTATTATTTTGGAGAGATCCGTGTTTCACCAAAGGATCCTGAGACGATATTTGTGTTCGGTGTTCCCTTGCTTAAATCGACAGATGGGGGAAGTACTTTTGTCCGTAGCGATACCATTGGTGATGTTCATGCCGATCATCATTCTATGTGGATCGATCCCAGTGATCCTCAGCATATAATCCTGGGTAATGATGGCGGGTTGTATATTACCTATGATGAAGGAGCTGCCTGGGACCATATCAATAACATACCTGCCGGACAGTTCTATACCGTTAATGTAGATATGGAAAAACCATATAATATTTATGGCGGGTTGCAGGATAATGGCATACTGTTCGGCTCATCGAGGTCCATACCCAATGAGACGAGCCACTGGGAGTATCTTTTTGGCGGTGATGGTATGTTCGTTATCCCCGATCCCAGGAATTACACCCTTGTTTATGTCGGATATCAATTTGGCAATTATTACCGCATCAACACCGAAAATGGACAACGGAACTATATCACCCCTAAAAATGATATAGGGGAGCAGGCTTACCGTTTTAACTGGAGAACACCTTTACTGATGAGCACTTTCAACCCCGATATACTATACATTGGTGCCCAGAAGGTCTTCAGGACTTTTAATAAAGCCGAGGATTGGGAAATCCTGAGCGGCGACCTTACCCGGGATCTGCCGAATGGTAACGTTCCCTATTCGACCATTACATGCCTCGAAGAATCGCCACTGAAATTCGGCTTGCTGTATGCCGGAACCGATGATGGTAATGTCCTGGTATCCAAAGATGCCGGATATAGCTGGGAGTTTGTTAATGCCGGCCTCCCCGCAAAGAAATGGGTGACCAGCATACAATCTTCTCATTTCGATGAATCCTTAGTTTATGTGACCCTCACCGGGTACCGCGATGATGATTTTTCAACCTATATCTATCAGTCAGAGGATCAGGGGAAACATTGGCAATTAATGAGTGGTCATTTGGAACATGAACCGGTTAATATAATTCTGGAAGACCCGGAGAAGCAAGATTTATTATATATGGGAACCGATCATGCGACCTATCTGTCGCTTAACCGGGGAGAAGAATGGCATCTGATGGCGCCTATTCCTAATGTTGCCAACTATGACATGGTTGCCCACCCCAGGGATCATGACCTGGTGGTCGCCACACATGGCCGGAGTATATATGTGCTTCCGCTGGGGCCGGTCAGGGCGTTGGTTGGCCGGCCGCTGAATGACACATTTACCGTGTTTGAACCTGAAAAAATACGGCACTCGGAGCGGTGGGGTGAGAAAAGATATCCCTACCTGAAACCCTGGAAACCGGAAGTATCTATAATGTATTACGTGCCTGATACGGAATCTCCGGTTTTGTTTGAAGTATTTAAAGATGGCCTTAAGCGCTATGAGCAGACCGCTGATGCCGAAGTGCCGGGATTCAATTATTTTCGTTGGCACTTGAAAATAAATACCCTTGACAAGAAAAATAAAAGGAAAACCGGGGAACTGGCATATGTTGAAAAAGGGAAATACCTGCTGCAATTCTCCAGGGGACAAAAAGTCGAAAAGATCGAAATAGAAATTGAATGATATTCTGGTCATTCTTCCAGAAAGGCGATCATTTCAGGGAAAAAAGACATGAAATCTTGTTTTAAAACTTCATAGTGATCGATCAGTTCCTGTTTGGCCTCTTCCATTTTGGAATCATAGGGGGTCCTCCGGGATAAGCCTTTAAGAGACTTGTCAATCCCTTCTATTTCGCTGTAGGTAACCAGCCAGTTATACCTGATCATGTAGGGAAGAATTTTCTGAGCTTTATCCGGGAGAATGGCTGAATGATCCTCCATTACCGAGTATACATATTCAGCAAAATGATCCAGCGAAAGATTTGAATACCGATTCCAATTCTTTGCCAGAAAATGATCATAATACAGGTCAATTATTACATTGGAATAATGCCTGTACTTTTCCCAGATGCGTTTGCTGCTTCTTTTAAAAACAGGATGACTATCCGTAAAAGCATCAATTTTCCTGTGCATAATTATGCCCTCAACTATTTGGTTATCATATTGCCGGATCTGGTTTCCTTTTACAAAATCAGCAATAAAATTCCCTACCATTAAAGGCACTGAATGACGGCTTAAATAGGCATGTGCTAAAAAATTCATAAAGAGTTGATCGTTTGTAAAGATAATTATTTCATCTTTATCAGATAGTTTTCCGGTGGGATTCGTAATCTATAATAACGGGTTTCCGGGGTTATAACATTGAACTGGGACTATTTGAAAGTGTGGCATGGGACTGGACAATGATGTTTTAGGTAAATCTTTGCTAGATTATTATCGATCGGGGAAAAAACAAAAGCTGATCGCACATACGGATTATGCCATTGATGAATCTTATGAGGTGGGCTATTTTTTCCGCGGGCCGGCTGACTTTCCTGCTATTGAAGCGTATGCACTTGAATTATGTTCCGGGAATATCCTTGAGATTGGAGCAGGAGCCGGATCGCATAGTTTAAACCTTCAGGACCGGACGGATAAGTTCGTCACAGCCCTGGATGCATCAGCCGGTTGTGTTAATGTAATGATTAAAAGAGGCGTTAAGCGAGTTATCTGGAATGATGCGTATTCAAACCGGATCGCTGGTTTTGATACCGTACTCATGCTAATGAATGGAATAGGCATATCCGGAAATCTGCATGGTTTCGTAGAATTACTTACCATACTGGAAAAAGTGACCAATAGTCATGCAAAGATCATATTTGATTCCAGTGATATATCTTATGCCTTTTCCAAGAAGAAGGCAGAGGGCCGGCCATATTACGGGGAGGTAAAGTATCAGTTTGAATATCTGGGATGGAAGGGAGATTGGTTTGACTGGCTTTATATTGACCAGGACACTCTGTTTGAGATGTGTTTTGAAACCAATTGGTTTCCACAGGTGATGTATGAAGATGATAGCGGGCACTACCTGGCAAGACTTCTTAAAAAGTATTGATGTGATTACATATGACCTATTCATAAATTTTTGTTGTTCGGCGTAATTTTAAGATATAGAGGTAATGTTCAATAAGATACTTCGCCAGGTTAACCCTGATGGGCACCCCGATTTTATTGGGATGTTCCATCAGCCTGATAGGGTGAAAAATTCGTGAATTTTTCAGGTTAGATTATTGCGCTAATACAGGTATAACTATTTGTGGCAAGATTGAGTATATTTAACAGAAATGGTTGCTGTTCTGTAAATAATGGTCGATGAAGGATTATTATAAAATATTGAACATCGACAGGTATGCTACGGATCTGCAGATAAAAAAAGCCTACCGTGAGCTTGCTTTGAAGTATCATCCTGATAAAACTACTTTACAGGATGCCCATCAAAAATTTACGGAGATCAATGAAGCTCACCAGGTGCTTGGCCGAAAGGAAAGCAGGGAGAACTACAACTTCGTTTACGACTATGAACAGTTCAACCGAGACCGGTCCGGAGCAGGTTCATCTTTTACAACAGTTTCGGACTGGGGGCAGGCCGCCAAACAACGCGCCCGGCACCAGCAAAGGCGTGACTATGCTAAAAGCGAGGAGGAGTCTATTGATCTGCAGCCTTATGTGCGATCAGTGAGAATAGTTTCTGTTTTGTCTTTTCTTTTTACCTTTCTCGTGATATTGGATTATTTTCTGCCGAAGAACACTTTTAAGCAGACAGTAGAGGCCAAGCTTACCACCTATAAATCGACCAATACCATCGTTATTGCCACTGAAAAATTTGAGTTTCCACTTAGTTACAGTAACTCTAAGCTGATCCATAGCGGTGACCAGGCCATTGTTAGCTTGTCTCCAATATTTGGAATACAATACACATTGCAGGTAGATACTGGCATTGATACCTATAAGTTCAGCCCGCACTATAGTATATATAATGTGTTCTCCTTCTTTTTATTTATATTACTGGCCACCTCTTATATGGGTATTTTTCACAAAACAGAGAATGCTGAACTCGTATTCTCTGCCGGGGTGGCCAATGTGTTTTTATCCCTTCTGGTGATGTACCTGATCTACCTATAGCCGGCAAGTCCTTCTAAACCCCGGTTATACATGGATTATCGTAGCATGCAGGGAAGCGGGGAAATACACAGTATGGGTGTGAGCATACAGTGTGAACTCTTCGGGTCAACGTATTTTCTCATAGATCGGCTGTTTACATCCAACCCAGGTAAACCGCTGTAAAACGAAATCCAGGTTACTGGCTGATGCCTTACTGGCCGTATTCCCACCGGTCATATGAAAGTTCTCAAAACTTTTCTCTGGGTCAAGGTAAATATTGCCAATCATGTTAAAAGTTACCGGAGTGTTAGTGATCGAGATCTTTTCGATCACGATTTCCTTGAATTTATCGTTAATAGTAAAGGTACTGCAGAAAAGAGATCCTTTCTTTTCTGCCGTTTCGGCCGCCAGTTCCAGGGAGTGGATTGAGTTCTTTGTTTTAATGATGAAGCCTACAGGACCAAAATGTTCTTGCTGGTAGACATCCTTCTGATCAGCATCCAGTTCCATCAACATGGGAGATAGGGTCCGTGCATTTTTATATTCGGGATGCTGGTAAGGTGTTGCTTTAAAAAGGAGTTTACCAGTTGTTTTTTCAAGTTTTTCAATAGTATTGATGAGGGCCGGGTTTTGTATGGCGCCCAGTACCTGGGCGCCTTTCTCATCATGGACGACATCATTCAATTCATGGATAAAAAGGTCGATAAATTCATCGTAACTGATGCGCCCCTCGCGCGTTAATATGCCCTCGCCGGGAATAAAAAAGTTTTGTGGCGTATTATTCATTTGGCCAGAATACATGCAAAGGGATATGACCATATTTTTAATGACCACCCCGATATCTTCTACGGAGTCCAGGATGACAGAATTGATACTGAAACGTTCTGAAAATACCGTCTTTCCTTTGATAGATTCCAGGTAATCGATAAGAGCACAGTTGCCTTTAAAATCGATAAGTTTGATGTCAGGGTGTTCTACCAGTGACTTGATGAAGTTAAAATCATCGCTGTCTACTGCGAGCTGGCAAATTGTCGGATCATAACCATGTTCACTGAATACTTTCTGGATCTCGGAAATAACAATAGCCACCGGCAGAATAGATGATGAATGAGGTTTAACTATTACCGGGTTGCCGGTGATAAGGCTGGCATAGATGCTTGGCGTAGTATCCCTGGAAGGGAAGTGTGAACAACCGATGATAAGGCTGATGCCTTTTGGCACCGGTATCCATGATTTGCTAAGTTTAATACCAAATTCATCCTGCACAATACTCCCAAACCTTAATTCCGGATATCTTTTTAAAGCTTCATAGCCGGAGGCAATGGCGTTTAGCGCCCGTTGTGCGGCATGAGGGCCTGAAACCTGGAAAGCCATAGGATAACTCATACCCGTTGTGTGCATGGTTGCATAGGCGATTTCGAAGAATCGCTTGCTGATCCTGTCGAGTGATTCCATCAATAGACCAGCCCTGTCTTCAGGAGTTATCTTTCGCCATTTGTGAAATTGATTCTTTGCCCGGTTGATCAGCGTGATAATGTCGAAGGTCGGATAAGAAATATTGAGGTTCTGACGGAAGAAAGGAGATTCTTCCTCTCCCTCCCATTGGTTGGGCATAGCCTGCCTGAGTCCTTCAAATTTTTTATTTATACTGGATTTGAACTTCTGATATCCTTCAGAAATGGAATTTTCTCCGTAAATTTCATCGGTCGGAAGTTCCGGATATTGATTAAAAAATAAACCTTTGTGTATTGATTCAATCGTTTTTTCAATTAATGATTTGTGTTTTTCGTAAAGCGTCATGGTTGAAAAAAATTCAATCTTTTCAGTTTATAAAGAAAAAATAATAAATAATACTGTAAAAACCCTTTTAAATTTAGGGAATCTTTTATCATTATTTACGTGTCCTTGAGATTGTTGTTAATAATATCGGCTTTTTTAATTGTTTTGGCAGGAAAAGAAACTACCGGTCAGCCTGTAAATAGAATAAATGCCGTGCATAAAGATAATTCCCGGTATATTATCTTAAAACTTAAAAGTGACATTAATAATTCTGTAGAAGACCTTTTTTATGATTTTGATTCACAGACGCCGGAAATACGAAGGGTGGGTCTGCCAATAAAAAATAATCAGCCTCCCCAAAACCATACGCCTTTTTCTCAAAACCTGTATAAGATCAAACTTGCTGAGGGGCAATCCGCTATCCCTATCATAAATCGTTTACAGAAATCAGGTCAGGCAGCGTATGTTGAGACAGATTTTAATTATGAATTATTATATGCACCTAATGACCCTGAGGCAACTATTAATTCCGGAGAACAGTCGGTCTATCTTTCAGCTATAAGCGCCTATGAAGGATGGGAGGTTCAGCGGGAAATTCCGTGGATCACAATCGGGATCATTGATACCGGAGTTGATACGGCTCATTCCGACCTCAAGACGAACCATTTTTTCAACACTGCTGACCCGGTCAATGGTGTTGACGATGACAAGGATGGGTATATCGATAATTATTATGGATGGGATTTTGCGGATATGGATTCAGATGTTTTTGCCGACAGGGATGCCCATGGAACTCAGGTTGCCGGAATAAGTTCTGCGGTTACCGGTAACCAGAAAGGAATAGCAGGTGTTGGTTATAATGCGCAGTTCATGCCATTGAAAATTTTTACATCGGCAGATAATGAATTTATCAATGGTTTCGAGGCCGTACTTTATGCTGCCGGGAAAGGATGCGATATCATCGTGCTTTCATGGGGCTCGGCGGATTCCTATTCTGACTATGCCAGGGAAATTATTGATTATGTGGTCAATGAACTTGATGTTGTGGTGATCGCTGCGGCCGGCAATACCGGCCAGCAACTTGATTTTTATCCTGCATCCTATCCCGGTGTGCTTTCTGTAGGATCGGTAAATGACAAGGATGAACTTTCTTCATGGGCCACCTATGGTCATTACATCGACCTGATGGCCCCTGGAGATGATATATACACCACTACTAATGATGAAGGCTATGTCAAAAGCCAGGGCAGCTCCTATGCCGCGCCTCAGGTTGCCGGAGCAGCAGCTTTGTTGCGTGCGCACTTTCCGGAATGGAATGCACATCAGGTGATGGAGCAGCTCAGGGTTACAGCGGATGATATTTATGATATCCCCGCCAATCATGATTATGCGGAGATGCTGGGACGTGGCAGGCTAAATGTTTTCAGAGCATTGACCGATACGACGACAAAAGCTGTTAGGATGATCCATTTTGATTATGATAACGGCATTGGACAATATGCTTTCTTCGGAGATACGGTCTTCGTTTCCATTGACCTGTTCAACTATCTTGCCGAGGTTGAAGATCTTACCCTGCATGTTTCATCGGGAAACCCTGATGTAGTTGTTTTGGATACTCTCCTGAAGGCAGGAATACTGCTGTCAGAGGATAGTTTCAGCGCAAATCATCCGGTAAGGTTATTGATGAAGGAATCCCTGGCCTACAATGAAAAAATAAAAATACGGTTGGGAATGCAGGCAGATGGTTATTCTGACTACCAATACTTTCATTTTTATGCTGATGGCCATTCCTTTGATTTGGATAACGGAACAATAATTACTACCGTAGCCGATGACGGCAGTTCATGGTTTAATGGCGATTTCTTCATGAATGGCTCAGGCTGGTTGTATGAAGGGAATCAGCTTATAAAAAATGCGGGATTGGTGATTTCCAAAGACGATCAACTGGTTCTTGATAATGCCGTAGTGGATCGAAATACGCTTTCAAGGAACAATGATTTTATGACCGATCAAAGAATCAAATTATATAAGAACTCTATTGCTTATCTGGATGCCAGAAGTTCATTCCTCGAGCGGCCGGAAATCACTGAAAAAATGAATATAAGCGTCGAACAAAAAGTATTATCTGATCATAAAAGTACTTTTATGATTTATGAATACCGCATCATCAATAATAACGACTCTACGATACAGAACCTGAATATCGGAATGTATATCGACTGGGATCTCCTCAATACCACAGAAAACAGGGCCGGTTGGGCAGCAGAAGACAAGATCGGGTATATCCTTGATCGTGATAGCAGTATTTTTGCAGGAATACATATCCTAGGCGAGGGACCATTGTCCTACTATCCGTTAGAACTCGAGAGTGAGCATGGGAATGTGGCAGATATTGGAGATCTGTTAACGGATAGTATCAAACACCGGCTTATATCTTCAGGAATTGTTTCGACAACCGCCGGAACCGCAGGGGCGGGAAATGATGTTTCCCATGCCATTGGTGTTGCGATAGACTCAATACCTTCTAATGCCACGTATAAGATGGCCTTCGTGTTGGCTTCATCAAATAGCCTGGCGGGGATGCGGTCATCAATGGAGGAGGCCAGAGATCTCTATAGCCGGTATGTTTCCTCCCCGCCAACAGAGGCTGTAATAGAGATCTGCTATCAGGAGGATGTCGCTATTAATCCCGGCTCAGGAGATCTTTTCAGCTTTTACAGTGATCCTTACGGGGAGGAATTGATCCGAACAGATACGGCCCTGTTCCTGGAAGCCCTTACAGAGGACACCTCTGTCTATATCGTTAATATGGATCAATCATTTCCCGGGGATATCCGTCAGGTGAAGATCAGAATTACCGAGCCGACAGCGGATTTTTATTTTATTCCAGATACCCTGTTTATCAATCCCGGGGGGGAAGGGATGGTACGGTTTTATGACCGGTCAGCGGGAGCGGAGGCCTGGTCATGGGACTTTAATAATGGCTATGGAAGCACGCTTCAGGATCCGCAATCATTTTATCGTAACCCGGGAGATTATGAAGTCCTATTAGCAATAGAGAACCACCTGGGTTGTCAGGATTCGATCCTTATGCCCCTTGTTGTCGCCGAACGCAATGAAAGGCCTGAATTATATGATCAGATGATCTGCAACGGTGCCGGGTTAATAATAGAAGCGGCCAATACGGATAGTATTCATGTATATGCTGATAGTGCCTTGGCATCCCTTCTATACAGGGGAAGCGCTTTTACAAGCGATGCTGTCAGTCAAGATACGCTTTTCTGGGTCTCCAATGCAAGGGGATTGTATGAAAGCGAACTGGTAGAACATAAGGTCTATTTGTCGGGTGTAAAGGCAGGTTACGGTCATGCAATAGATACCACTGACCTTACTACCGTCACCAAGATCATCTTCACTGATTACTCTGAAGAAAATTTATCGCGAAAATGGTTCATAGAAGGCGAATACCAATCCGAAGAACCAGAAATTTCATATGATTACCGGGATATTGATCAATTCCTGATTGAATTGGTAGCATACGATTCAGCGGGTTGTTCTGATACGGCATCCAGCCGTGTTCTTCCGGCATTGACAAGTCCACCTATAATCCAGCAATCAGTTATCTGCCGGGGGGGGCAGGCAGATATTTCCTCGGTAAACAGGAATATATTGGCCGTATATGCCGGACCTGATGGTGATGAACTGGTATATAAAGGAACTTCATACCTGA
>CAZYDB010000020.1:0-15711 GCA_964645995.1 uncultured Roseivirgaceae bacterium | reverse complement strand
GCCTCCCCTTTATGAAAACAAAACCTATTACATTACTGCCCTGGATGACCTCCTGGAAAGTGAGGTGGTAGCGGCTGAGGTTGTTATTTCTGCCAATTCAGCGGCATTCATCATGGATCCGGATTCGCTGAACCTGGAAGAAGGCAATACGGTGGTTTTTACAGCCCTGGACCCGGCGGTGAATTATCACTGGGAATTCGAACGTAATGGATCAGATACCCTGCCGCAGGTCAGCAGAACGTATCATGAACCGGGAAGTTATGAGGTCAGGCTGCAGATCAGGGATTCCGTGGGATGTGAGGATGAGCAGGTTCGGTTTCTGAAGGTGGTTTCCGTTGTCGGCCTGGAAGGGGAAAGCGTCATTGAAGCCGGTCTGTATCCGAATCCGGCAAATACATTCTTCAGGATCTCGCTGCCAGACCCGGACACTACCCCTGAAGAGATAAGGATATATGATAATAAAGGACGGCTGATGGTCCATAAAAGGCTGGATATGCACTATAACCAACTGGAAATAAGCACTATAGGGTTCAGGAAGGGCCTTTATCTGGTTATTATCAATGATGGCAGTAAAAAGTATCTGAAGAAAGTTTTGATTGAATAATATGGGAGATATAAAGGTTGCAGTGATCACCATCGGTGAAGAGATCCTATTGGGGCATACACTTGATACTAATGCGCATTTTATCAGTAATGTCTTGTCAGAGATAGGCACCAGGATCGTATTGCGTTCTTCGGTAGGCGACCGGACGGAGGACATCTATGAGGTGTTGGCCTATGCAGAGAAAAAGTCGGATATTATTATGATAACCGGAGGACTGGGCCCCACCAATGATGATATTACCAAACGTTGTCTAGCGGCGTATTTTAACAGCGAGCTAATAATCAACCAGGAAGCGCTGGACCAGGTAACCTCTTATTTTAGAAGGAGGGGATTCGCGCTCACTGAAATTAACAGAAGGCAGGCGGAAATACCGGCTATAGCTGATGCTGTAATCAATGATATGGGTACGGCGCCTGGCATGTGGATTGAAAAGGACGGGAAAGTATTTGTCTCCATGCCGGGAGTGCCGCATGAGATGCAGCATATGGTCAGGGAGAAGGTGATACCGCGTCTTAAGGAAAAGTATGAAACACCTGTGATCCTGCATAAACTGATCATGACAGCGGGGATAGGGGAGTCATGGCTGGCGGAAAAGATTGCCGGCTGGGAATCGGGGTTGCCGGAAAATCTATCCCTTGCGTATTTGCCGGGTTATGGTCAGGTGAAACTCAGGATTACCGGCGTCGGTAACAATTACGAAGAACTGGAAGAACAACTGAGCCTGCATACCGGCACTTTAAAACAGGTGATCGGATCTTATATTTATGGAGAGGGTGGTGAAGCGCTGGAGCAAAGGATCGGCAGCCTCCTGGGTGCCGGGCACATGACCCTCGCAACAGCAGAGAGCTGTACCGGCGGACATATCGCTCATTTGATCACCAGTATTCCGGGAAGTTCGGATTATTATATAGGCGGAGTCATTGCTTATCATAATCAGATAAAAACCGGTTTTCTCGGAGTAAAACAAGAAACCCTCCGGGAGTATGGGGCCGTCAGTGAATCTACTGTTAAGGAGATGGCTGAGGGCATCCGCAGGAGGTTTAAAACGAACTTCGGCCTCGCGACCAGTGGAATTGCCGGACCGGGGGGTGGCATGCCCGATAAACCCGTAGGTACGGTTTGGGTGGCTGTGGCTGATGGTGAAGGACAGGTGGCAAAAAAATATAATATTCCCAAAGACAGGTTGAACAATATAAAGTATTCTTCGGTAGCGGCCCTGGTATTGTTATGGCAAAGATTATCCCAAAATACTGGAACTGATCAATGAAAATATTAAATTTGTTATACCCTGTTTCTAAATTATATGACCTATGGCAGTAGTTGAAATGGTTATGCCTAAAATGGGCGAAAGTGTTATGGAGGCCACCATACTGGGATGGCTGAAAAAAGAAGGTGATAAGATTGAAGAGGATGAGTCTGTTCTCGAAGTAGCTACCGATAAGGTGGATACAGAGGTACCTTCATCACATGGCGGGATTATCAGGAAGATATTCGCTAAAGAAGGAGAAGTCGTTCCTGTAGGCAAGCCCATTGCACTCATTGAAACCGATGAAGATATCAAGCACCCGCTGGGTCTGGATGATCTGCCCGATGACTATGAGGATTCTGAGGAATTTAATACCAGTGATGCTACACGGATTGCCGGCCCTACGACCAATGGATTGAATGAGCTGTCACGGCCGGGGTCGCACAGGTTTTATTCACCGTTGGTAAAAAGTATCGCCAGGCAGGAGAATATCTCATTGGATGAACTGGACCGTATTGAAGGGTCCGGAAAAAAGGATCGCGTGACCAAAAAAGACATTCTTACCTTTATCGCTGAGAAAAAAGCCGGCGAAGCGGCCAGGATCAAGGAAGTTATTTCAGTATCTGACAGGCCCTTGCCGGACGAATTTGAAGGCCTGAAAGCATCACAAGGTGCCGATGGAGGAGAAGATGAGATCATTCAAATGGATCGTATGCGGAAGATGATAGCCGGTAGAATGGTGGAGTCAAAAAGGATATCCCCCCATGTAACATCCTTTGTCGAGGCTGATGTTTCCGCTATCGTTTTATGGCGGGAAAAAATGAAGGAAGCGTATGAAAAAAACCATGGGCAGAAATTAACCTATACTCCTTTGTTTATTGAAGCGGTCGTGAAAGCCATCAAGGATTTCCCGATGGTCAATATTACGGTAGACGGTGATACAATCATCAGAAAGCGTCAGATCAATATTGGAATGGCTGTAGCATTACCCGGGTTTAACCTGATCGTGCCGGTGATACACCAGGCGGATCAATATAACCTTAAAGGGCTTGTGGCCCGGGTAAATGACCTGGCCTTACGGGCAAGGAACAATCAGTTACAGCCGGATGAACTGGCCGGAGGAACTTATTCAGTCACTAATGTGGGGTCCTTTGGCAACCTGATGGGCACACCCATTATCATGCAGCCCCAGGCCGCTATCCTGGCACTGGGAGCAATTGTAAAGAAACCAGCCGTAATAGAGACTGCAACCGGTGATGCAATCGGTATCCGGCATAAAATGTTTCTCTCGCATGCCTATGACCATAGGGTGATCGATGGTGCATTGGGTGGGTCTTTTATAAGAAAAGTTGCCGATTACCTTGAGGCTTTTGATGAAAACCGGGCGATATAGTCATTAATACGGACTTTTCTATTGGTTTGCCCGTAAAACCGGCAGGATTCCGTTCAGGCTATTTCCGGATGATTGCGTAAAGTCTGGCTGATGAAATGATTGATGGCTCCTCTGATGCTGGAGGCTTCCGTAATGAAAGCCTCTTTATGTTCCTTTACCAACTCCTCGAACATCAGTTTACTTAAACCGTTGGCAATGACAATCTGGCAATCATCAATACATGATAATAATGATTGCTCGAGCTGTTTAACCTCGTGTTCATCATTCCCGTTGCCTTGCGGCTGTATTCCATTATGGTTATGATTATCATTGCATGAAATATAAATCTCATCGATGACCTTCCCTTCCCTGATCTCAAAAACCTTAAATCCTTTAGTCGTTTGCAAATTGGATGAAATCCTTATTCCATCACTTGTTGGGATAGCAATTTTCATAGGTCAAAAAATCTAAATTAGCTACTTAAAACTACTAAAATTCTTAAAATAATACAAAGATTATTTTCAGTGGTGCGGATTGCGGCTATTTATTATCTCTCTCGAGGATCTCAAGAGTGTCCTGTGCAATTACCAGCTCTTCATTCGTTGGGATTACCAGGACTTTTACCCTGGAGTTTTTTGCTGTTATCGCGCCTTCTTTTCCTTTAACTTTTTCATTCAGGTCATTATCCAGTTTTATTCCAAGGAATTCCATTTTTGAGCAGACATCCTTGCGTATTTGGCTATCGTTTTCTCCGATGCCCCCCGTAAACACGATGGTGTCGATGCCCCCCATAGCTGCACAATAAGCGCCTATATATTTTTTAATGCGGTAACCATACATTTTCAGGGCCAGGGAAGCCCTCTTATTGCCTTCTTCAGCTGCTTTTTCTATTTCCCGCATATCGGATGAAATTCCTGAAATGCCAAGCATGCCGCTATGCTTGTTGATAAGGGTGTTGGCAGCCTGCACTCCGATTTCCTCCTTATTCATGATAAAGGTAAGGACACCAAGGTCAAGGTCGCCCGAACGGGTGCCCATGATCATTCCTTCCACCGGGGTGAGCCCCATGGAAGTGTCTACTGATTTACCGTGTTTGACAGCAGTAATTGATGCCCCGTTACCGAGGTGGCAGGTGATTATCTTCTGCCTTTTAATATCAGCTTCGAGGATCTCACAGGCTCTTTTTGCCACATATTTATGACTGGTACCATGAAATCCATACCTCCGGAGTCCGTATTTTTTGTATAACGAAAAAGGAATAGCGTACATATAGGCATATTCCGGCATCGTCTGATGAAAAGCGGTGTCGAACACCCCTATCTGGGGTAAGTCGGGGAGGAGTTCCCCGACAGCGTAGATACCTTTAAGGTTGGGCGGGTTATGAAGAGGAGCCAGTTCCGCCACTTCTTCCATTTTTTTGATCACTGCCTCATTGATTATAACACTGCCTTTGAAAGCTTCACCACCATGAACCACCCGGTGGCCGACAGCTTCGAGCTCATCAAGTGATTGTAATGAACCGTGGTTGTTACTGATCAGGACCCCCAGCATGTATTCGATACCAGCCTGGTGATCGACAATCTCACCTTCCAGTCTCACTTCATCACCATCCTGCCTCGTATTTTTAAGGAATGATCCCTGCATGCCTATTTTCTCAATAATACCTTTGGCCATCACCTCCTTTTTGTTCATGTCAAAAAGCTGATATTTGATGGAGGAAGAGCCTGAATTTATAACCAGTATTTTCATTAATTTATCTGTTTTTGGGTCTGTCTAAAAAAATTAACAAGGTTCGGCTCTCGGAGAAATAATTTTTCTGCCTTCTTCATCATACCGGTAGAAGCCGACCCCCGTTTCCCTGCCCAGGTGGTTGGCTCTCATTCTTTTTTTGAGCATGGGCGAGGCCTTGTATTTAATGTCTCCGAATTCACGGTACAGGTTGTCGAGCCAGCGGATCACTACGTCGATACCTATCTTGTCAGCCATTTCAAAAGGGCCATAGGGAAATCCGAAACCTGCCTTCATCGTCGCATCGATATCTTCCATCTCGGCAACACCCTCCATCATGATCTCACAGGCTTCATTGATCATAGGAGCGATCAGCCGTGTGCTTATAATCCCTGGTGATTCAATGACCGGGATGATCTTCTTACCCAGCAGCCGGGCAAACTTACATACTTTTTTATAGGCGGTATCGGAGGTATGCAGGCTTCTGGCTACTTCAACAATAGAGACGTCGGCCGCCGGTGAGATGAAATGAAGGCTGACACAACGGTCCGGGTATTCCAGCTCCGAGCTTAATTCGGTGATCACGAGGGTGGTCGAATTCGTGGCAATGATGGTAGACGGGTCGACGACCTTTTCCACCTGCTTGAAAACATTTTTTCTCAGTTCGACACTGTCTTCCCTGGTTTTGGATTTTATCGCTTCTATGATCACCTCACAACCCTTAAAGTCTTGGTAATCAAGTGATCCTTCGATCCTGGAAAGGATGGCACGCTTATCACCTTCAGTCATACCCCACCGTTCGATCATCCTGTCTAGGTCTTTGGTTATGCCTTTGATCGCATCATCTATTTTCTTCTTCGAAAGTTCGAGGAATACGACATCAATCCCCTGGTTGCTCACCATACGGGCAATTTCCCTTCCCAGGTTTCCGCAGCCGACAATGCCGATTTTATTGAAAGTATTGAAATGCTGCTTTTCTGCTGGTTCGGTCTTTAATGCATACGATTCAATCTTTTCTGTTTTTTCAGCCATTTTTCTGTATGTTTATTTTTTTACCCCGGCCGCCTGGTTGGCAGTAACGGCCACCATGTTGATTATATCGCTGACAGAACATCCCCTGGAGAGATCATTGATGGGGGCAGCCATGCCCTGCAGGACAGGGCCGATAGCCTCGGCATGAGCCAGCCGCTGCACCAGCTTATAGGCGATATTGCCCGAATTGAGGTCGGGAAATACCAGAACATTGGCGTTGCCTGCGATTGGACTTCCCGGCGCCTTTTTCTTCCCAATGGCTTCTACCAGTGCGGCATCAGCCTGGAGATCGCCGTCAATTAGCAGGTTGGGGTTCATTTCTTTTGCGATCTTAGTAGCATTAACCACCCTTTCAACCAACTCGTGCCGGGCGCTGCCCTTGGTCGAAAAGCTGAGCATGGCAACCCGGGGTGAAAGCCCCGCAATATCCCTGGCAGTCTGTGCGGTGGCTATCGCGATCTCAGCCAGTTGCTTTTCATCCGGATCGGGGTGGACAGCACAATCAGCAAATATAAGTATTCCGTCGTCACCATAAGCTTTCTCAGGAAGGATCATGATAAAAGCGCCACTGACAATTGAAATGCCAGGTTGGGTTTTTACAAACTGGAAAGCGGGCCTCAGTACATCTCCGGTAGCATTCATCGCACCGGCAACTTCACCATCAGCATCTCCGTTCTTGATCATCAGCGTAGATAAATAAAGCGGGTTTTCAATCAGCTTGCCGGCTTCTTCAGCGGTAAGACCTTTTTGCTTTCGCAATTCAACCATCATATCGATATAATGATCTTTTTTATCGTGGTTGCGGGGATCGACAATCGTTGCCTTTTTAATGTTTTTTAACCCCATTTCAGAGGCTTTTTCCAGTAACCGGTCTCTCGACTCCAATAATATGATCCTTGCTATTTCATCCTCCAGCACGGAATCAGCTGCTTTTAAGGTTCGCTCTTCCAGACTCTCGGGTAAAACGATCCTTTTGTTGTGTTTTTTGGCATTCTGCCGTATTTGATCTAATAATTCCATGTGATTATTGTCTCATGTTAATCATGTGATAACAGGATATGGTAATAGTAGCTCTTCTTGCCTTGGGAAAACATGCTTCCTTAAAAAATCTAATAGTGCTTTTCTTGCCTTGCCCAGCAATGCAATAAAAATTTTTGATAGTCAAATTTACTCAAGAACAGACAGCTTTGGTTGGAATAGAAGTAATTTTTTAATAAACTTATGAAAAGATAGATACAATTGTGAACACAGGAGAACAACTATTCTGGGGAGTAAATTCCTACATCAAGGCCTTCCGGATACTGGACAAATATAAGTTGTGGTCCGTTTTGATACTTCCCGCACTATTCAGCCTGATACTTGCCATTGTGATCGCTTTTATGGCCTGGATCACTTCCGATGATATTGTTTTGTATGTCAATGATAAATTTCATTTCAAGGATTACGATTCTCAATTTGGCAACCTGATTGAATTGACCGTCTCTTTCATTGTCCGGGGAATAACACTTTTTTTATACCTCAAGTTATTCCGGTATATGATCCTTATTTTCATGTCTCCCCTTTTTGTAAAAGTATCTAATCTGCTCCATCGCCAGATCGATGGCATCGATGAAAAACTGAATGTCTGGTCGTATTGTTTTTGTTCTTTCAGGGGCATAAAGCTTGCGTTAAGGAATTTCTTTCTTGAATTAGTGGTTACTCTGGTGTTGTTGTTTTTTTCCCTGATCATAGTCTGGATAACCCCTTTAATGCCAGCCCTGATACTCGTTATCGAAAGTTATTTTTTTAGCATGGTAATGATGGATTATAGTTATGAAATGGACGGAGCAAGTAAGGAAGAAAGCCTGCAACTGATCAGGCAAAATGCCGGGATAGCGGTCGGGAACGGGCTTGTTTTTAACGTTATTGTACTTATACCCCTATTAGGTGTGATCTTTGCTCCGATATTATCATTAATTGCTGCACGTGTGGCCATCGACGAGATTAAAAACGCTAAATTCTATGTCAATCCAATCCATAAACCCCTATAATGAACAACTGATCCGGGAGTTTGAAGAATGGACTTCTAGGGATATCGAAAAGGGTCTTGAGCAGGCCTGGAAGGCTTTTTTATCCTGGAGAAACACTTCATTTGCCGCCCGGGCCGACCTGATGATGGCTTGTGCCGGTGTGCTGGAAGAAAAGCAGGAAGAATTGTCCAGGGTGATCACTGATGAGATGGGGAAGATAAAGACGGAGTCCATGGCTGAGATTAAAAAATGTGCCTGGGTCTGCCGGTATTACGCTGAGAATGCAGAAGAATTCCTCAGGGATGAGAAGCTCCCGGTTGAGGAAGCCGATAGCTATATTGCTTATGATCCCCTGGGGGTTGTGCTGGCTGTGATGCCCTGGAATTTCCCTTTCTGGCAGGTTTTTCGTTTTGCGGCTCCCAATATTATGGCAGGCAATGCGGGTGTGTTAAAACATGCTTCCAATGTGCCTCAGTGCGCTCTGGCCATAGAGCACGTATTCAGGGAGGCGGGTTTTCCTGAGTATGTTTTCCAGTCGTTTCTTGTCGGATCATCCAAAGTGAATGACATTATCGGAGATGACCGCATTAAGGCCGTCACACTTACGGGGAGTGATTTGGCCGGCAGGAAGGTGGCAGAACATGCCGGCAGGAATCTTAAGAAACTGGTACTGGAACTGGGCGGGAGTGATCCGTTTATCGTATTAAAGGATGCAGCCCTGGATCAGGCCATCCCTGCCGCCGTCAAGGCCCGGATGATCAATTGTGGACAGAGTTGTATTGCTGCGAAGCGTTTTATTCTGGAGGAAAGTATTGCCACGGAATTTTTAAACCGTTTTCAGGAGGAATTCGAATCCCTGGTGATTGGCGATCCCTGGCAGGAGGGTACTGCTGTAGGTCCCATGGCCAGGGGGGACCTGATGGATGACCTGGATCATCAACTGGAAAATTCTGTAAAAAAAGGAGCCAGGCGGGTGACCGGTGGAAGGATGATAGAAAGAGAGGGGTTCTTCTACCAGCCGGCTATACTGGATAATGTTAAGCCAGGAATGCCGGCTTTTGATGAAGAACTTTTTGGTCCCGTGGCGGTAGTAACAACGGTAAAAAGTGAAAAAGAAGCGGTAGAGATGGGCAACCGGTCAGTCTTTGGTTTAGGGGCCTCCCTATGGACCAGCGACATCGAAAAAGCGAACCATCTGGCCCGGCAGATTGAGAGCGGATCGGTATTTGTCAACGCGATGGTCGCTTCCCATCCAAAGGTACCTTTTGGCGGCATAAAATCTTCTGGATATGGACGGGAATTATCTTATGTAGGCATCAGGGAGTTTATGAACCTGAAATCCGTGTGGATCGCCAAATGAAAAGATCTAAATATAGCCCGCAAGACCATAGAAAAGTAATCCTTCCAGTTCACGGATCACCCGCTGCCAGTCAGCAAAGGCTGTAGGATCCGGCAGGAATAACCTGTCGGGGGTGAATTTTCTCGGATTGCCATAAAAATCAACGCTGAAACCCTCTGTGGTAAGGCTGGTATTCTGAAAGCATAACAAAGACCTTCTCAGGTGAAAAGCAGAGGTTATGACCAGGTGATTACCGGCTGATAAGCCATTTTTCTTTAACAAAGCCTCGGAATAGATCGCATTTTCATAAGTATTTCTGGCCCTGTCTTCAACAAGAATATCCTCATCCGAAACGCCACATATCAAAAGGAACTTCTTAAGATTATCAGCTTCTTTGAATTCAGTATTGATCAAATTACTGGAACCTCCGGAAACCAGAATCTTTCGGACAAGCCCCTGTTTATATAACTGTGCTGCAATTGTGATGCGGCCGGCTCCCCTGAAGAAATAGACACGGTCGCGGGGAGTTCTCTCAGCATTAGTGACGCCTCCCAGAACAATGGCTGTATTGTATTTATTATTTAAGGCCTCAATTGGGGTGGGTGGTATTTCCCATAAAAGCAGTACCTCATTGATGATGAAACGGTTTGAAAAGAAAAAAAGATAGATGACCCCCAGGATAAAAAACCGCTTTCCCCATACTTTTTTTCTAAGCACGATGGCCAGAATAAACCACAGGCACATTTGTGTGTAGGGCATCAGGAGGAAGGTGAATATTTTTGAAAGGTAGAAAAACAAGAAAATCAGCTTTTAAAGTGATGGTAAATTGTATTTTCAGGCACTTTGTTTATCATAGGGCCTGATCAGGTTGTGGCAGATATATTTTTTACTTTCAAATTACCGGAAAGATTGATAAGCCCTCTGAGCACATCGTAGTATAAGGTGATGACGAGGAAGATGGTCATTGACCAGATTACACCCAGATTAAACCACAGGGTTTCTATCAGGCTGCCGAAAAAATATTTGACCGGAGAATAAAAAATGGTCCTGAAATCCAGAAAATGCTTCGGACTATCTGGTTCATGAAAGACAGGGTATATCTTCTGGATGAGTTCATCTTCGTATTCTACGATCCGGATAGCAACCTGGTTGTTTTTAACCATGTCACCAATCCTCTCATTAAAATGTCTTTTTTTAATATTCTCAAAGAGCATTCTTTTTTCCGGTGTGGTTGTAAGGGAAGCAATAATCGATTCTTTTTTATCCAGGGCATTATTAAACCGGCGGATATATACTTTCTTCAATACATCCAGAAACTGCTTGGCTTTCTCGTAAATCTCCTCGCTGAAATCAGCACGGTTAAGTTTATCATGTTCAGGAAGGTTATCATGACCGAATTTTTCCAGCTCATGCCCTATTTCATTATGAAGTAAAGCGAAATTTTTGTCAACTTTTTCAACGGTTTCTTCTTCAATATCTTTATAATGTATCTGACAATATTCAAGCTTTGACTGGAGGGTAGGAACAAAATAAAGGTTCATATACTCTGAAGCGCCCATTTGTTTATCGAGTTCGAAGAATGGTTTTTCAAATTTATTATTCTTGAACTGTGTGACCATGGCAGCTTCAAATGCCCAGCGTGAGGACATGAGTTCACCGATTAAAGGAACCTTATCCCTGGTGGTGATCGATGGGTTAAGTTCATCGAATTTCACGACTACGCCACTTAAAAGAAGCTGGGGGATCAGCAATATGGGGATAAGGATATAAATGGTTACCGCCGAGTTAAAAGCGGACGATATGTTGAGGCCGAGGACATTGGCGAAGCAGGAGGTGGTAAAAAGTACGAGCCAGAAAGGAAGAAGCATTCCTTCGATTTCCAGTATTTCATTTCCAATAAGGGTGTAGGTGAATGTCTGGATGGCGCTCAGGCTGAAAAGAATGAATAATTTTGAGAAAATATAACTACCCCTGCTCAGATTCAGGAAAGATTCTCTTTTAAGTATTTTCCTGTCACGTATTATTTCTTCGGCGCTGACGGTCAGCCCCATGAAAAGCGCAACGATCACGCTCATGAAAATATAAGCCGGAATATTAACATTAGTACTGAAAAAATAGGAACTGGTGCTGTCAGGGCCGATCACCGGATAGAACCTGACAATATATGCAAGGATAAAGGCCAGGATAGGGGCTTCCAGTAAATTGATCAGCAGATATTGGTGATTACTTAATTTGGATAGCAGGTCCCTGGTCGAAAATAATTTGAATTGGATAAAACGGTTTGGAACATTTAGCGTGGATTCAAGAGGATCCTGATGCCTTTCAATTTCATTGATATCAATTTTTTTAATGAAGGAATCATGCCACTGTTGTGGGGTTACCTTCCTTTCTTTGGTCAGCCTTCCAAATTCGTTTACCACCTTTGTCTCAATAATGGTAAAGATCTGCTCGGGATTTACATTGCCACAGGTCTGGCAGGCACCCTGGTCGCTGTCTACCAGATTGAATTCGTTTTTAAAATAAATAACAGCTTCTATCGGATTGCCGTAATAGATCGGATATCCGCCGGCATCCAGAATGATAAGCTTGTCGAAAAGCTTGAATATATCGGAAGACGGCTGATGAATGACAACAAATACAAGTTTCCCTTTCAGCGAGAGTTCCTTGAGAAGGTCCATGATATTTTCGGAATCTCTTGAGGAAAGGCCTGAGGTAGGCTCATCGACAAAAAGCACGGAGGGCTCCCGCAGTAATTCCAGGCCGATATTAAGTCTTTTTCTTTGCCCGCCGCTGATGGTTTTATCCAGCGGTGTACCAACTTTAAGATCCCGGGTTTCACTGAGCCCGAGGTTCGACAAGGTATGATTGACCAGTTCTTCTATCTCTTCTTCACGGTAATGGTCGAAACAAAGCTTGGCGGCATAATATAAATTCTGATATACGGTCAGGTCATCCATCAGGAGATCATCCTGTGGAACATAACCGATAATACCTTCTATTTCCTTTTTTTCATTATGGATATCGATACCATTGATCGTAACTTTACCCCCGGTTGGCTTTTCATTTCCGTTTAAAACATTCAGCAAAGTTGATTTGCCGGACCCGCTGGATCCCATAATTCCGGCCAGGGCGCCGGATTCCTCCCGCAAGTTAACATTCCGGAGGCCCAGGGTGCCGGTCTTGAAACGAAATTCAATGTTTTCGGCAATAAACGATATCTTTGTGCCGGCCTCATATTTTTTAAAACTGCTGACAATGTCACTATAGTATATTGTGTCAACATTTGAGCTTCTGATGGTACTCCCGGTAGGGATCATCCGCATTTCATTGCTCTTCAGGGGCACATTGTTGAGGTAAATGATCTGGTTCCCTTTATATTTCAGGAAATAAGAACCCGGATAATTTTTTAATTCCAAAATGGAAATAAAGCCTTCCAGGTTTGGTGAACGGATAAAATGGACGTCTTCATGGACCTGGTCTTTGTGAGCGGCAGCGATCAGGAATCTCTCTTCTTTAAAATCGCCGGGACGGGAAGCCAGGGCAAAGGCTTTGATCAGGTCAATATCTTCTTTTTCGATACGGATCTCAACACCGATCTTATAAACGATTTCTTCTTCTTCAGGAGTGATTTTTCCATCCGCGATGGTTAGGGTGATCACATCCAGGACAAGAACGATCTTCTGTTGCTGGGTAAGTTCATTATTGATCTGGTTGGATATCTTTTCAATGGCGTTGAGTTCTTCCTTCCTTTTTTGTTCGGCAGATATCTTTTTGTCCCCCTTTTCATATTCTTCAACCAGGTTATTGAAGATCGTGAAGTACTTATAGGCCGTTTCCTCATTCAGGCGATCCAGTAAAAAATTCCTGATAGACTCCTTTTCGTCCTCTGATACACCATCCACTTTGGCAAGGATGGCAAAAAGCCTGATAATTGCTCTTAAGAGTTGTTCACTCATTTATGTATTGATATATATAAAAAGTATTGAAAGGTTTCTTTCAATACTTTTTATATTGGCCGGATATTAATTTAATAGGTTACTGTTGTCCTGACTTTTTCAACCTGAATGGTGATCCTCTCGAGGATCTTATTGCTTAAAGCCAGATCGGCTCTGTTGTTACTGATCTGATCTTGAATATCCAATGCTTCATAGTTGGCCTTTAACTCTTCCAGACTGTTGATAAGACCTTCGATCCAGTCTCCTTTGTCATCAATACTTTTAAGCAGGATGATCATATCAGCAAGAGGCTTCTCCTGGTCTAGTATAAGTTTGATGACCGGTGTTAATATCAGATTTTTGGCATCATCAGGAAGCATATCCTTAGGATAGGTATCTACCAACTGCGTGGAGATATAAAGACCTTCGATAAAAGTGCCGGCCAGCACCAGTGCAGCAATGTTGTTCCTTTCATTTTCTTTCAGGTAATCATCGCTGTTTTCAATAACATTATTGATGATATTGGCCAGCGTATCTTTCTCGTTCAGGTTGCTTTCAAATTTTTGTATGAGTCCCTGGTCGATAGCATTCTGGATACCGATTGACTCGGCAAGGGAAAGGGATGCTTCCATGTAGTTCAGTGCATCCTGAACCCTTTCATAGGTTACCAGGTAACCGATATCGGTGGCATAAACCCCGAGATTAAGAGCGGCGACTTTATTGGTAGCTTTGTATTTTTCCGCCTTGCTCAGTGTATTGACAATATCAGGATTAAAATCCGCACCGGTAGCTTGTATGATAAAGGGTATTTCAGCAGGAGGAGGGATCTCATAAATTACCCGCTCCACCTTGTCTTTTAATTCAGTGGCCGCTTTATCAAATTCGTCCGTGGCAGCCTCTTGTTTCTTTTCTCCTCCCCCACAGGCGACCAGCAGGCCGGCAATGGCCGGGATCAAGAAATAGGTACTGATTTTTTTCAGATTGATTGATTTCATAACTTTTTAATTGTGATGGCGTATTTAATTGTTTAATTGGTTTAATTATTTAAAATTCAGGGTCAAAAATACTGATCGTCCTCACTTCATCATTATCAATACCAAAGACGATACCTGCCTCCTTATAAGCATAATAGTTAATATTACCGCTTTGGTGGCTCAGGCTTACCGGGTCATCGCCAAAAAGATCTTTAACATGATCAAGTGAATCCCAGAAACGGAGACCGACAGTGGTTTTCAGGTCCTGACAAATAAATTGATTGTATTCCGGATAACTGCTGATCGTAAAATAAACCACCAGGTCCTCCTTTAAATAAACACTGGTAACAGGCAGATCCATAATGTACCGGAAATTAATAACGAAGTCAAAATCTATTCCAAGCTCTTCTAACGGCGCCTTTAACATTTCAGGCGCACTTTCCTGAGATATTTTCGATCCGTCAAAGCCTAATATCCAGATTACATCCTCATAAGTGATACCGATCTCGATTTCACCAAATCTCTCCCTGGGTACAATTTCCTGGGAATATGCCATTCCCGTTATTATGATCAAAAAGAATACATAAAGTGCTTTCATAACAAGATGTTACTTTTATAAAAGAGTTCAATGATAAGAAAAAATTTTCAGAAATCATTGGAATAACAGGATTCCGAAGAAATGATTAAATTCATGGTTAAATTAAGATAAATTATTTTATATTAAAATCTTCATATTATTTCTTTTAATTAAATTTTTCCGTTTATGATTAAACATGTGGTGATGTGGATGGTTGATGCAGGGGATCCCGTAGAAAAACAAAAGGCGGTACATGAAATAACGGAAATGCTGCAGGGGCTTGTTGATAAAATTCCTCATGTCAAAACCCTGGAGGTAGGAAAGAATTTTAATACCTCCGGAGCAGCGTTTGATGTGGTGCTGATTACAAGTCATGACAGCAGGGATGCCCTTCAAAAATACCGGGCTCATCCCGATCATGTAACAATCGCTGAAAAGATCGGTGAATTAACCACCGGTCGGGCGGTAGTGGATTGTGAATTGTAAATAAAATGCTGGATCAAATTGATTTTGTTAATCTGCCCCTCTACGATAAGATCAAAAGGCTGTATTTTGATGGTGAATATATAGTGTCCATACGGTATTATAAACATAAGATCAATCTATACCTTTATAATGATTATTATGTTGAGGTTTTTTATAACCCCAAAGAAGATAAGGTGGATAAAATCGATCTGTTCAATACAGCCTCCTCCCGCATAAATTTTTATGCCGATCAAATTAAATTACCCGAAAATTAACCCGAAAAATTCATAAATTTTTCGCCCGAAGGGCCGATTAAGCGCCCCGATAAAATCGGGACGCTCATCAGGGGTTAACCCAGTTATATAACTACCTGATAATAAATATTTTAAATGGTAAAGACGGGTTATTTTGAGGATAGTTCATGAATAAT
>CAZYDB010000019.1:22442-28368 GCA_964645995.1 uncultured Roseivirgaceae bacterium | reverse complement strand
GTCAGTACCACGCCCTTAAAAGGCAGTTGCAACGCATGCAGGATACCCCCCAGCCCGGACTCGTTCAGCGCCCAGAGGGCGGTGAGACGCTCGATGGCGAGGATGTTCTTTTTATTCAGCCTGTCAACAACCACCTCCATACCGGTATCATTTTTATCGTTCTGCCAGATAAATAGAAAGATTCTTCCTGATCGAATGTCAAAAATAATCCTTCCTTCAGATCATAGGTTATCAGGGCCTCCAGCAATCCATTTATTTCCCTTTGCCTGTTGTCGTTCGTGATCTCATAACAAACCTGGATCGCTTCAACGATCCGGGTGCCTTTTCGTAGCATAAAATCACACTCCTGCTGATCAGAATGATAAAATATCTCGTATTCCCTCCTCTTCAGCTCTATGAACACGGCATTCTCCAGTAGTCTTCCGCGATTCTCGCTGAAAGAAAAAGCATTCTGCCCAATGATCCCATTATCCACACAATAGATCTTTTTAGGATTCACTAACTGTTTTTTTACTGAATAATCAAATTTCTTAATGGGAAAAAGTAAATAAGCCTGTTCAAAATAGTCGATAAACTGACTTACTGAATTTACCGAACCTACATTGATCAGTGACCTGAGCCGGTTATAGGATGTTTGTTTTCCAATGTTGGCCAGAAGATATTGCAGAAGATTTTTTATGGCCGTCTCATTGCGAAGATCATTTCTTTGAAGGATGTCCCTATACACAATGTCCTGAAACAGGTTCCTCAGGATTTCTTTATTACCGGTCTTCAGGTATTCGGGGAAACCGCCTTCCTTCAGAAACTCACGAAAAAGCACAATGGAATGATCAGCCGCCCGGAGTCTGAGAAACTCGCGATAGGAAAAGGGATACAATTCTTTTGTTATCTGCCTTCCCGTCAGTTTGGTTCCCAATTCCCTGCTCAACATCTTTGCGTTACTTCCCGTGACCAGCACTTCAGAACCCTTATCCACCAGTTGTCGCACGTACCGTTCCCAGCCTTCAATATTCTGGATCTCATCAAAAAAAAAGATCCCCCCAGATCCGAATTCTTCTGAAAAGACCTTTTCAAGCCGGATGAAATCCTCAAATTCAAATGCAGCCAGATTGATGTCTTCAAAACAGGTATATAAAACCCGTCTCTTTTGTTGTAATATCTGCCTTGCGAGCGTTGATTTCCCACCTCGCCTGATCCCTGATATGATGGTGGCAAACTTTGGCTGTGTGTTAATTTTTTGATCCCTGGGCAGGCCCGGATCAAATTCAAGATCCTCCTGTTGCTTCAGGACTACACGCTTAAGTTCCTCATAAAGAATCATTTCCAAATGTTTTCATTACTAATATACAAATGTTTATATTAGTAATGCACAAATTCATTAAAATTTCATTTGCTTACCTGCTGCCGTAAAAAGGACCTTTTACCCGGGGGCTTCCGGTAGCCGAGTTAGTAAAGCCACGAATGGCACGAATGATAACGAATATCACACTTCTTGATTCGTGAATATTGGTGCCATTCGTGGCTTATTTTCAATAGCCCCCCCGACTTCGGCACTTTTCAGATAAAGCTGTAGAATTCTTTGAATAAACAATGTGGGGGGGTATTTTTTTGTAAAAGGACTAACCCTGTGAGGAAGTGTGGTGTAATAGGCACTAACCGGCCGGTAAAGGCATGTTGCAAGAAGATGATATCAAAAGCCACGAATGATAACGAGTACCACACTTCTTGATTCGTGAATATTGGTGTGACCGGCCTCGCAGGCAGGTTCGTGGTGTATTTTCATTCTACCCGGGGCCTTCCAGGTACTCAATATCATCCTGGTCCTTTCTCCTGAAAGATCCTTTCTTTGATTGGATCAGGTCTTCCTTTGAAAGTACCGGTATCCGTATCCCATCAATGTCGAGCCAGGAAGCATTTCTGCAGGCAGCATCAAAATCCGGCAGACCTGAAAGTTCAGGCAGCAATTCGATCCTTATCCCTTCAACCGGAATGTCCACGGGCAAGAGATCTTTTATTTCAATCTTTTCCAGGTCCTTTATATCATATCCTGCAGCATCAACAGCCTTTATGATCTTTCTGAAGTTTTCATCAGTCCTGTCGATCCACAGATCCATATCAACGGTCATCCTGGAATATCCGTAGTAATTGACCGCAAAGCCTCCTGCTACCAGGTATCGAACCTTGTGTTCCTGGAATTTTTTAAGAATGAAAAATACTTCCTTTTGTATGGGGGTCATTTTTTTGTTAAAAGGATATGGTGTTCGGCATTATCAAAAGAAAAAGTGGCATCTTTAGTAAAGGATCTTGCAAGCTCCATCAGTTCAAAAACAAACATAAAACGTTCGACCGGACTTTCCGGAAAGTTTCTTTCTGTATGATCTTTTTTATGAAGTGTCAGTGGCTTTTTCATGAAATTAGATACATGGTAAATTTAATGAAAATTCCTTTCCTTTCCATACAGGTATTGAGAAGGCCTCTGCAACAACAGCCACCAGGAAGTACAGAGGCGCTACGGAGACCTTAATAACACCTACATAGGATCCTGGCACACAAAAATCGTATATCGCACATCAACCACTTCCCTAGCCGGAGTCTTCCACCGGAGGACCCCGGTGATCCGCAGGGCAGTCCTACGGCAGGGTGAACGCCATATACACATCCCCGCTCGGCGTGCCCATTTTACCCCCTCCACAGGCGATCACCACATACTGCTTGCCGTCCACCTGGTATACCGCCGGGGTGGCATACCCCCCATAAGGCAGTTTCGTCTCCCAGAGCACCTCGCCCGTCCTTTTATCAAAAGCCCGGAATTTCTCATCCTTGGAGGCTGCAATAAAAACCAGCCCCCCTTTGGTCACGGCAGGCCCGCCATAGTTCTCAGTACCGGTCGGCGGAACCCCCTGCTCCGTCAGGTAATCCAGTTCACCCAGGGGCACCTTCCAGAGGTACTCCGCCCGGTCCAGATCGAGCGCGATCAACTGCCCCCAGGGTGGGGTGATCACCGGGTTGCCGTCCCCGTCCACCCAGCGGTTGTATCCCGTATGGCTGTAAGGCACTTCCTGCAGCTCCTGCGGGATCGCATCCCGGCTGACCGGCTTTCCCGAGGCTTCCGGGTTCAGCACGTAGGTGGCCATCTCAGCTTTCTCCTCTTCTGTGAGGAAATCAAAGGCGGGCATGATCCCTCTGCCTTTGGAGATATAGGTCATCAGCTCCTGCCTCGTATAATTATCCCTCCTTTTCGTGATATCCGGGTAGGTGCGGCCATCGCCCTTCATGTCCGGCTGGTGACAGATCGCGCAATGCTGCTGGTATAATAACTTCCCGGCATGGGCCAGCAGTACATCCCCTTCAGGCACCAGGTCGACCATCGTATGGATCCAGGGCATCTCATTGGAGTTGATATACATAATATTGGTCTCCGGGTCCACGGCAACGCCACCCCATTCACCGCCGCCGTCAAATCCCGGAAAGATCAGCGTCCCCTCCGTACTCGGTGGGTTGAAATATTCACCCTGGCGTATCCTGGCAAAGGTCTCCAGGGCTTCCGCCTTCACTGCAGGATCGAAGTCATTGAAGTCATCCGCAGTGATAAACTGCCTGGAAAAAGGTTCTGGACGTGTCGGTTTAGGCTGGGTCGGCCAGGTCTTCTCCCCCCGGAGATCGGAACCCGGAACCGGTATCTCCTCGATGGGATACAAAGGCTCACCCGTGATGCGGTTGAACATGAATACGAAGCCGGATTTGGCCAACTGCACCAGCGCCAGCACTTCTTTGCCATTTTGATTGACCGTCACCAGGTTAGGCGGCATCGGCAGGTCACGGTCCCAGAGATCGTGGTGGACCGTCTGATAATGCCAGATCCTTTCACCGGTACCGGCATCCAGGGCCAGGATGCAGTTGGCAAAAAGATTACGGCCCAGGCGGTTGCCCCCATAAAAATCAAAAGAGGCTGATCCGGTAGGAATATAGACAATGCCGTTTTCCTCATCCAGGCTCATCCCGGCCCAGTTGTTGGCGCCGCCGATCCGCTGCCAGGCATCCTCCGATTCCCAGGTCCAATAGCCGTACTCCTCCGGTTTCGGGATCGTGTGGAAGATCCACTCCTGCCCACCGGTCCTTACATCATAAGCACGGATATAGCCCGGCGCGGCAACCTTGTCTTCCGACACGCGGCAACCGATGATGATCTTATCTTTGTAAACCACTCCTGGGGAGGTGCCATTGACATAATGCCTCTCAGCGTCGGGTCCCAACCCGGTCTTGATGTTCACACGCCCTTCCTCCCCGAATCCCTTAACCGGTTCCCCGGTCTCCGCATCAAGGGCATACAAAAAATGGCCGGCCATGTAAAAGATCCTTTTATCCTCCCCATCCTCCCACCAGGTAAGCCCGCGGTTCACCCCCATGCTGAAGTTAAAACTGCCCGAGGTCATTGGCTCGAAGCGCCATAATTCCTCGCCGGTAGCTGCATTGAGAGCAAAACAGGCGAGTTTGGGCGTAGTGCCGTAAACAATGCCATCGATCACCAGGGGATTGCACTGGATCTGTGTCCGGTCATTCGAATCGATATCCATCGTCTTGTAAACCCATGCAACTTCAAGCTGGTTTACGTTCCCGGGGTTGATGGCTGTCAGGGAAGAATACTGATTACGGCCTGGATCACCCTGATAATGCCGCCATTCCCCGGCAGCCGTTAAGGGACCCTCCTCGCGGCCCTGGCAACTCATCAGGAATAACACCCATGTGAAGAATATAAGGCTCTTTTTTATCATTTTTTTTACCTTTTCAGTTTTTCATGATGATGCCCGGGATGCTCTGCATCAAACCCTGACCAGTAGTCGGTAACAGTGTCCTTCATCTCCCGGTGCAATAACAGGATACCAATTAAATTAGGAATCGTCATTAAAGCAATGGCAATTCCCGAAAAAGTCCAGATAATCGCCGTATCAGTAAAAGATGCAATAAAAAAACCGATCACATATACGATGTGATAATAAATCACATACCTTGAACCAAAGAGGAAAGTAATAGCCCTGTCGCCGTAGTATGACCAGGAAATGGCCGTGGAAAAAGCAAATAACAGGATCCCGATCGATACAATATATCTCCCATACCTGCCGAGAATACTGTTGGTAAAGGCCTCTGTGGTGAGCGGCGCACTATGTATGAGCGATTTCCCCTCCAGATTTATCGCCCCCAGTTCATGATCGATCACCCCGTTGTTGACTGTGATCGCTCCGGAATATCGTTCATTGTTTTTTCTTACAACCACATCCTCTGCAAAAGATCTTGCATGGATCAGTGTGACGGATTCGGTGATTCTGCCATTGTCAATTTCCAGGGTACCATCAAAAACCGGAAGTTTTTCTTTTTCCGTGATATGCCGGAAAACCCTGCGCTTATCTGCTTCATTGATTTCATCAAAATTACCTTCCAGGATCTGAAGATCAGCCACCTGGAAGGTATTATCGTATTTTTGGGTCCACGCACCGGAAGAAAGGATCACCAGTCCTGTGAGTGTACAGATCACTATCGTGTCGATGAAAGGTTCCAGGATAGCCACCATGCCTTCTGAGACGGGCTCATGGGCCCGGGCGCTGGCGTGGGCAATAGGTGCCGACCCCTGTCCCGCTTCATTTGAAAACAAGCCTCTGTTAACCCCGCGGTTGAAGGCATAGGCGAAATTGGCCCCGAGGAAACCACCGACAGCCGCCGTGCCGGTAAAAAGATCCTCGAAAATGGAAAGAAAGGAGGGAATTATATTCTGATAATTGTAAATGATCACCAGAAAAGCACCGATAAAATAAACGACAGCCATAAGAGGCACCAGCCTGGAGGTTACCAGGGCTATCCTCCTGATGCCGCCGATGATCACCATTCCAAGAAAGATGGATAAGACCAGGCCGGTGATCCAGTAATCTATATT
>CAZYDB010000019.1:0-22432 GCA_964645995.1 uncultured Roseivirgaceae bacterium | reverse complement strand
GTAGTATATACCGAGCCGGCGATACTATTGATTTGCGGAAGGCTTCCTGTTCCAAAGGAAGAAAGAACGGTACAAAGGGCAAATATCACACCCATTACCCTGGCGGACTTGCCCAGGCGGAACTTATGGAATAAACGATAGTCTGTCAGCCGCCTGCTCATATAATACATAGGCCCGCCCGCCATGGTGCCATCCGCTGTTTTCACGCGGTATTTATGAGATAAGGTCACCTCAACGAACTTGGTGGTCATCCCGAACATAGCGGTGACAAGCATCCAGAAAAGAGCTGCCGGGCCACCCAGGAAAATAGCATAGGCAACACCTGCTATATTCCCGGTACCAACAGTACCCGAAAGGGCGGTCGTCAGGGCCTGGAAATGAGAAGTATCCCCCTCATCCCCTTTTCTGTCAAACCTGCCGGTAACGACACGGGCGGCATGACGGAAAAACCGGATCTGTGGGAAGTTCAGATATAGGGTGAAAAACAAACCTGTGCCTAACAACAAAAAGGCAAACCATTGTGAGCCACCAATATTATTATCCAGGAACTGAAGAAACTCGTTTAACTGCTGTGTCATACCTTGGTTTTGACGCTTTAAAAAAACCTTCGGCAAAACTAAGAAAATATCTCTTTAAGCAAAGAACTTAATGCTATCAAGCCTGTTTTTTTTATATTTAACCCTTTAATACACCCCTGAATTACTACATTTGTTTTTATAAAAAAAATGAAACGATCATGGATTTGAAAAAAGTTGCACTTCATAATAAACACATCGAAGCAGGCGCCCGGATGATCCCTTTCGCTGGTTATGAAATGCCGGTACGGTACACCTCAGATATCGAAGAACATCTTGCCGTCAGGAAGGCCGCAGGGGTATTCGACGTCTCACATATGGGTGAATTCCTGGTTGAAGGTGATGGCGCACTGGATCTTATCCAATATGTTACCAGCAACGACGCTTCCGGATTGTCGATCGGACAGGCTCAATATTCCTGTCTGCCCAATGACCGCGGTGGAATCGTAGACGACCTCCTGGTTTACCGGCTAAAAGAGAAACAGTACATGCTGGTGGTTAATGCTTCAAATATTGAGAAAGACTGGCAATGGATCAACCAACATAATACTTTTGGGGCAAAGCTTGAAAACATCTCTGATAACATCACCCTCCTGGCTGTGCAGGGCCCGAAGGCAACAGAAGTACTGCAGCAGATCACCGACCTTGACCTGGGAATAATTAAGTTCTATACTTTTGAAACGGGAAAAATCGGTGACATAACCGGTGGGGTAATTTTTTCAGCGACAGGATATACCGGTGCCGGCGGTTTCGAGCTATATGTTTATAATGAATATGCTGAAGCTGTCTGGGATCTTATTTTTGAAAAAGGTAAAAATTATGACATCCGGCCGGTAGGTCTGGGCGCCAGGGATACGCTACGACTTGAGATGGGGTATTGCCTTTATGGCAATGATATCGATGACACAACCTCTCCGCTGGAAGCCGGCCTGGGTTGGATCACCAGGTTTACGAAAGATTTTATTCATTCAGCCGCTTTAAAAAAACAAAAGAAAGAAGGTGTTCAACGCCGTCTGGCCGGGTTTGTCATGCAGGAAAAGGGCATTCCAAGGCATGGGTATGATATCCTGGATGCTGATCATAAAAAAATTGGGCATGTTACCTCGGGCACCATGTCCCCTTCCATGAATGCCGGCATAGGAATGGGTTATGTAGCATCCGGCCATCATACCCCCGGAACAGAATTACTGATCAGCATCCGGAATAAGACCCTCAAAGCAAAGGTTGTAAAATTACCAATCTATAAAGAAAACTAGGATGCACGAAATTCGTGTATTATTTACACCTGAAATGGCTTCACAGCCCCAACTGCAAAACACTACCTGTGTGGTAGTTGACATCCTGCGGGCTACCTCCTGCTGGGTAACCGCCATGGCTAATGGAGCGAAAAGCATCCGGCCGGTAACCAAACTCAAAGAATGTCAGCAACTCGGGCATAAAGGCTATCTTACAGCCGCTGAAAGGGGTGGTAAAAAGGTGGAGGGATTTGATCTCGGGAACTCACCACTGGAATATACGGAGAAGAACGTTTCAGGTAAAAAAATAGCCGTAACGACAACCAATGGCACAAGGGCGGTTCAAAAAGCCTTGTTGGCAAAAGAGGTATATATTGGTGCCTTCCTGAATATTATTGCTATTGCCGGCGTTCTGAAGGATAAAGAAAGGGTTTCAATCCTATGTGCCGGCTGGGAGTCTAATCCGGGAATGGAAGACGTCCTTTTCGCAGGCGAATTGGTCAGTCTTTTGTCTAATACCCATATGATCACCGATGACGGACCGCTCATGGCCTTTGAATTATATAAGAAATCAAAGAATAACCTGATGTTCTTTCTATCCCAGGCCACACATTTCAAACGTCTGATCAAACTGGGACTGAAAAAAGATATAGAATATTGTACCCAAAAAAACATTTTTGATATTACCCCCATGCTGCAGAAAGATGAGATCATGGTTTGAGCAGAAAGTGATCCGGCCGGGGAAGCTGGCCTGAACAATGTAAAATTAATAGGAAAAAAAGATAATCATTATGCCAAATACAATATTCAGGGCAATCGGAATTGGGGAGATCCTCTGGGATCTGTTACCGGATGGCAAGAAACTGGGCGGTGCACCTGCCAATTTTGCTTTTCATGCCAACCAGATGGGTATTCATTCCGGTATTATCAGCGCCATCGGGCAAGATGCTCCCGGCCGGGAAATCGAGGATCTGATTCACGATTCCCATATTCTGAACCTCATTCATAAGTCAGATAAGCCTACCGGAACGGTAAGTGTTAAACTGGATCAAGACGGTATCCCTGCCTATATCATTCATGAACAGGTGGCATGGGACTTTATCGACCCTTCTATCGAGGCCTTTGAATTTGCACGTAATGCCGATGCCATTTGTTTCGGCACCCTTGCCCAACGGTCTGAAAAAAGCCGGCAATCCATCCGGAAGGTCATTCAGGAAACCCCGTACCATGCATTCAGGGTATTTGATATTAACCTGCGTCAGCAATTTTATTCAGGAATTATAATCGAAGAATCACTTCAACTCGCCAATGTATTAAAGATCAATGAAGAAGAGATCATCATTTTTGCAGAATTATTTAATATCAGCGGAGATGAATTTGAAATTGTCAATACTATCCTTAATAAATTTGACCTGAAGTATCTGGCCCTGACGAAAGGAGCGCAGGGAAGCTGGCTGATCGGCTCGGATGAAAAATCCTATCTTGATACGCCCAAAGTGACAACAGTAGATACCGTTGGCGCCGGGGATTCTTTTACTGCTGCCATGGTTGCCGGTTTTCTGCGTCATTTACCCCTGAAAGAAATCCACCGGCTGGCCGTGGAAGTATCGGCCTTCGTCTGCACCTGTGAGGGGGCAACACCAGCCCTGCCGAAGGATTTGATTGCAAGGCTTGCAAGGTAACCCGGGCCTTTACCGGCCCCGACGGCAGAGAGAACTAAAATGAATACCGGTCCACTACCTGCTCCCGTTCCTTAATTGGGAAAACCTCATCCGGTAGCTTTCGTGAAGAGCAGGATTATTGACTGCCCGTTCAGCAAGTGCCTCCGCTTTTGCCTGACTTTCTGTCCGCTGGTAGATCTCATACAATAACATATAGGCATCACCAAAGGAAGAAAACCGGTCGACCGTATTCACTAAAAGTCCTTCAGCTTTCTGATACTGCCCATCCTGAAAAAGAAAATATCCAAGCGTGTAGGCATACTTTGGGTTTTCCGGTTCACTTTTCACAGCCTTGTGGGCATAACCGATGGCTGATTTCACATCTGTTGAAGACAGTATCACGCTGATGTTGTAGGCGGCGACAGCCGATTCCGGGTTGATCGCCAGCACTTTTTTATACACATCCGCCGCTTCTTCAAGCCGGCCCATTTCCCCCAATAAAAGGGCGTAATTAAGATTAGCTCCTTCATTATCAGGCTCATAGGCCAGTGCCTTTTTAAACTGCTGTTCAGCCCGATTGAGGTTCCCCTGCAAGGTATATACAAATCCGCAGTTCACATACGCCCCGACATTTTCCGGAAACAGAGCGGTAGAATGTGTGTAATGACTGATCGCCTGATCATAGTCTTCCCTATTGAAATAGAAATTTCCGAGTGTCGCATGTGATGCCCAGTCATCGGGCCGCGCAGTGATGGATTTTATGTATTCGTTGAGGGCGGTAAAATAAGCGGCATCCCTGACACCTTCGGTCAATGCCTCAGGCATGGAGGATAAAGATTGTGCAGCAGCAATTCTCACCAACCTAAAATCATCCCGGCATAATCGCAAGAGGTTTTCAACCGACTCCCCAGTTTGAAGATCGGCCAAACCGGTAGCCACTGCAGAACGCACCAAAGGTGATCTATGCGTCATCAGCTTAAAAAAGGAAGGCCACTTTTTATCACTGCCGGCTGAGCGTAGCAGCCGAATCAGGGAAGTGGCAAAAACTTCATCGAATTCATCTTCTTCCAGACCTGATAACATCCTGTCTAGATTTTCCCATTTACCTTCCCTGGCCTCTTTGACCAACTGACCATTCCGCAGGATCTCCTCCTGATGACCGCTTTTGCCCCATGCTGATAATTTTTCCTGTGCCCAGTCATTACTCTTTTCCTCATGACAGAGGATGCAGGCATTGGGGGAGCCGAATGCCTCTGAAGCCAGCGGAGAGGGAGGACGCATCGAATGATCGCTTCTGTGCATTCTTGCAAATTCGGTCATCGGCATATGACAATCAACACAACGCGATCCTTCTGCTTCAGCAGGATGGTGTGTATGTGCTTCTGCCTGGCTTACGACCGACGCATGGCAGGGCAGACAGGCATCATTGGGTGATTCACCGGCGAACCGGTAACGGCCGCTTGAGGTATGGCAATGAATACAGTCCAGTTCTCCCTTGATCACACAGTCACTCTGAAGCCAGGTGGTATAGGTGTAATTCTCACCAAGATCCCGCCCATCCGGATAAAAATCCTGGTTTTCAAGGGTTACCAGATCAAAATGATCAAAAAACTTCTCGCCGGGAATATAAGAGGGGGTAACCGGGCGCATTTTCGAATGACAGGAACCGCAGGATGAATTATGCTGCTCGGAATTGAATACGGTGGTACGTATGATCTTCAGATCCTTTGGCAAATTGCCCTCACCGGCTTCCCGGCATACTTTGATATGTTCCAGGCTGGGGCCATGACAGGTTTCGCAGTTGATGCCGTTCTCCCGCCAATCTGTATCATAAGTGTTCGTCCCCAGATCAAAGTTATTGGTGAGCTGACTTACATGACAACTGAAACAGGATGTGTTGAAGGTAAAACCCATATGCTTCCAGGGAAGGACCTCATCCTCTTCCATGGTAAATCCCCGCAAGGCACTTTTCGGATTATTGTACCACTCCTCACGGTTAATATCATACGCTAATGGAAGTACCTGTAACCGGCCTCTCTCAAAAGGCGTTAAAAAATAAAAAACATTTTTCCCCCCAAGCGCATAAACCGCAGGGTAAGAATGCTGAATGTCTTCCTTTATGCCAATGAATTTCATAGTGTTACCCCCGATCTCAACATGAAACCATGAACTATCTACCATGATCGCCTCCATATCGATTTCAGGAAAATTAGTCGATAAAAAACCGGAATCAATGGTCTGCATAGCCAATCCATGATGTGATGGGGCCCATAACTGGTAAAATTTCTCGTGACAGTCAATGCATTCCATAGAGCCGGCATACGTGTCTTCTTCCGTAAAACCCGGTTTATGAAGTTGATTATAAAGTAACCAGGCTGCAATGACAACTACCGGTATCAATAACCAGAAAAAAATCCCCTTCCTTTTAAAAAAATCCATCTTGTCTCCTTAAAAAATCCTTACTAAAATACAGAAAAAAATCCAAACGACTTGCTTGTCACCAGTTAGTAACATATATCTGTCACCAGTTAGTGACTTAAAATTCTTAATGCAATGGAAAACGCAAGAAACAAGGAAGATACAAAGAAAAAACTGTTAGGCACAAGCATAAAGACGGCATTACAACTTATGATATCTTAACAGTTAATGATTTTTTTCATTATTAACTATGAATATTCTAATAGTTAAATTTAATTTGTTATATTTGCAATAACTAATTTGATATTCATAGTTAGAATGTGATTTAAAGTATAACTATTAAATTATCAACATTTAAATTAACAAGTAATGGACAGCTGGTTGTTTTTAACTGAACAAGAAATCTTGAAAGAGATTGGCAAAAGACTAAAGAAAATAAGATTACAGCATAATCTTACTCAAAAAGAGATGAGTGAGGAAGTTGGCTTAAGTGTTTCAACAATTAGTTTGATAGAACAAGGAAAATCTACGACAACCGAAAGTTTAATAAGAATATTGTCAAGATTAAATAGAATTAAAGATTTAGAATCAGTATTTAGAGTTGGAGAAAACTTAGAACTAAAATTGAAATTTGAAAAGGCAAAATTGAAAACAGAAAGAAAGAGAGCATCAAAAAAAATTAAATAGCTATGATAGTAGAAGTAAAATTGTATAACAAAACAATAGGCTCAATAGAATGGAATGATATCAAAGGGAATTCTACTTTCCAATATAGCAATGATTTTATAAATAGGACGATAGAGCCATCGCCAATAGTAATGCCAACACAAGAAAGAATTTTTGAGACTAATCGGGACCATTTTAACTTTCACAACTTGCCATATCTCCTATCAGACTCAATGCCGGATGACTTTGGGAATATGATGATGAAAGAATGGCTTAGGCAAAAGAATCTATCAATTAACGACATAAATCCCGTCGACAGGTTAACCTATGTAGGGAAAAGAGGTATGGGTGCATTAGAATATGAGCCTATTAGTCATAAGGAAAACAGCAATTACAACATAGACGTTTCGGAGTTACTGGAAGTAGCAAAAAAGGTATTGGAGGGTAAAGAAGAAACAACTTATAGTGATTTAGATAAAGAAAGTTTATCAGACATATTAAGAATTGGAACTTCTGTTGGGGGAGCTCGTGCAAAAGCTTTGGTTGCAATTAAAACAGACTCTAATAATAAGATAATAGAAATTAAACCAGGAGATATTATTCAACCAGAAGGCTACTCATATTGGCTTCTAAAAATTGATGGTGCTAATGAAAAGACACTTGGAGAAAGTGCTGGCTTGGGTAAAATCGAATTTGCATATTATAAGTTAGCAAAAGCTGCAGGTATTGAGATATCTGAAAGTTATTTATATGAAGAAAACAATAGATTTCATTTTCTAACCAAACGATTTGACCGAACTGAAAATGGCGAAAAAATTCATATGCAAACTTTAGGAGCATTAGCCGGGATTGATTATAAAGTCCAAAGAGCAAGTAGTTATGAAACTTTATTTAGAGTAATGAAAATGCTTCAACTTTCTTACATTCAATTTGAACAACAATACAGAAGAGCTCTGTTTAATGTAATTGCAAGAAATCATGATGACCATGTAAAAAATTTCTCTTTTCTAATGAACAAAGAAGGAAAATGGCAAATATCACCAGCTTATGATATTACATACCAATATAAAGATGGTGGAACATGGACAAATGTTCACCAATCATCTATAAATGGCAAATTTGTCAAATTTTCAAAAGATGATTTACTGAGACTGGGTAAGACTTTTGGTATAAAAAAAGCAAATCAGATTTTAGAAGAAGTTATTGCAGCAGTGGGACTATGGAATAAAATAGCGACGGAAATAGACATTCCAAAAGATGATATTGAAAGAATTAATAGTAATTTGAGAATTAATGATTTTAAATAAAAAATGCCAGTGCCTACATGCGTTATATTTTATGGGGGGGGCAGAGGTTTTTGTAAGTCAGAATATTTAATTAACTTTGGTGTAAATTGATAGTGAAGTGCAACTAAATCCCCCACAAAACATACCGCCAACCGATTGCGGCAGTGGGGTCCCTTATCCGCAAACAGGGGTTCCGTGAACTTGGTATAAATGCTGTTGCCCGGGAAGCGGGAGTTGACAAAGTGCTGACATACAGATACTTCAATAACCTGGAGGGGCTCCTTGAAGCGTTTCTTGAGGAAAGGGACTACTGGTTCAAAACCGAATCAATTTCTGCTATTGATCTGCAGACAAAGGAGTTTAATATAAATGGATACCCCTGCCTTCTCCTTAGACTAGGTTATGCGGATAAGGCACCTGATTCTGACAGGCGTGATATTGAAGCTGTGGTCGTCTGATCAATTTACTCCATATTGATACTTTCATTTTTCAAGAACATACTCTTTAATGCTGTTTATTTCGATATCTGGTCCCCGCAGTTCCAGCAGAATCAGTTTCTCAACACCAGACCAGAAATTAAAATCACAGGAAGCCGCCTCTTCATACGCATGGTCATAAATATCCTTTCTCAGCGAAGTCTGCACCGGATTCAATGGATCATAGTCTTTTGCTGCAAATAGACCCAATGCCATATAGGGCTCGTAGGGAATATCATTTCGTAAAAAAGGCTTGAGAATACCGGAGTATAAGTCATCGTGTAATCTTACGACTTTCTCTTTACCTTCCTGTACCGATAATAACAACCAGTGATCCCAGGATTTCCGTAAGCCCTGAAAATGCACTTTAAAAGGTCTGTGTCTTTTTAATACTGATTCAATATGATCATCCAGGGCTTCCGGTTTTACCGTTTCCGGAACAGGATACAGGACGGTCATATGTTCTCCTATGATAGCAGCGGTAGGATCGTATTTTTTTCTGAACTCAATGACCTCATTGCTTTCCAGATGAGGAAAGAAGGCCATGCCATGCGCATTCATTTCTCTATCCTTTTAATGCAATTTTTCATTATTCCTGTGCCTGCCGGCATCCCGTTTCGATTTTTTTTCAATATTCCTGTGCAGGGCTTCTGTCAGATCAATACCGGTCTGATTAGCCAGACAGATCACGACAAACATAACATCGGCCAACTCATCCGCCAGGTTTTTTCCTTTATCAGAGTCCTTAAAACTCTGCTCTCCATATTGGCGGGCTATGATCCTGGCCACTTCACCAACTTCTTCTGTCAACATTGCCATATTGGTCATTTCATTAAAATAACGGACACCGGTGGACTTGATCCATTGGTCTACTTTCTGCTGCGCTTCTTTTATCGTCATTATTTTTTATCTTTTGTATCGATGATTATGGTTACCGGGCCGTCATTGACCAGCCCTACTTTCATGTCGGCACCAAACGCTCCTGTATGAACTTGTTTGCCAAGTTGTTGCTCCAGAGACCGGACAAAATTCTCATAAAGGGGGATGGCTATATCCGGTTTGGCTGCTTTTATATAAGACGGCCTGTTCCCCTTTTTGGTCGATGCATGTAAGGTGAACTGGCTGATCACCAGTATATCGCCGTCATGATCAAGGATGCTTTCATTCATCACCCCCTTATTATCATTAAAAATTCTCAGGTTCACGATCTTCCTCACAAGCCACTCAATATCCTCCTGGCGGTCTTCTGTTTCAATACCCAGGAGAACCATAAGTCCCCGGCTCATGAAAGCCTTGATCTTCTGATCAATTTTCACAGAAGATTCGCTCACCCGTTGAATAACTGCTATCATAATGTTATTTTTTATTTTGCAAAGACTACTTTCGCCCGATAGACAAGTTTAAGTAAATGAAAGAAGAAATAAAATCACATTATTTATTATTCATCCTGCTTTTTCTTTCTGCCGGGTTGTTTTTCTTTTATCTCAGGATCCAGCCCCAGGTATCCCATACTTATTCGCCGCTGTTCGATGCCAATAAGTATGTTAGTGTTTATGCTTTTTTCTCTGGTACAATAACGGATTATCAGGTGCCATTCCCTATACATTCGAGGATCCTTATCCCCTGGCTTGCTTCTCTTATGCCTTTCGAAACTGCTTCCGCAGACTTCCTGGCGGTGAATTTTATCTTTATGCTATTATCTGTTATAGCAATACATTCCCTCTGGAGAGCCTATCGCATACCGCAGGAATATATCATGGCCGGTTTTTTCTGGCTTCTGATCCATTGGGTTGGCATCATCCGACTGAATATTTTTGATCCTATCACGGTGGATGTTCCTTTATACTTTTTTCATGCACTCCTGCTACTCATCTTGCTGAAAAAAAAGTATTACTGGCTTTTACTACTTGGTCCGGTGGCCACCCTGCAGAAAGAGTCGTTCATAGCGCTTTTGGCAGGGTTGTTCATACTTCAGGTCTATTTGACGGGAAAGGAGAAGCTGCCTTATCATAGTATTATCTGGATATTTCTTGCCCTCATCGCCAGTGCCGTCACCAAAGGTATCGTCAATAACTGGTTTCCCCCGGTTGATGAAGGGAGATCCTCCCTGATCATCCTCCTTTTCCATGCCCGGGAGACCCTTCTTGATCCGTTCAGGTTGATACGGTGGATTACGGCCGTTTTTATGGCTTTCGGCCCTTTATTCTTATTGGCGATATGGTTTAAGGGGAAAAACAGAAAGCTCAGTTCCGGTGACCCGGTGCTTATCGGCCTCGGTCTCGTTCACCTGGGACTAAGCCTGTTGGCTGGTGGTGACTTCACCCGGCTGGCCTTCCTGGGCTTTCCTTTTATTATGACCTGGATATTAGTCAGCCTGACAGGCATTAAAAGCTTTTTTTTCAAAGCGGGTATTATCTTTGGTATTCCTCTGATGAAGGGACTCAGCGATATTCCCGATCCGGCCATTACAGGCTGGGAGAAATTCAATAATTTCTATCCGGAATTTGCCAATCCTGTTATTGTCATGCTCTGGATGGGTTACGGCGCTTTATGCCTGCTGGTTTACCATACGATCGACAAAAAGCTTGCTAAGATGCCCTGATCTTATCCGATTCAATCACATGAATGCCCTTCTCGCCTTCTTTAGCCTTCGTGATCATGGCTTCTGCCACTTCAGCGCCATGAACAGCTTTGTATTTCTTAAAAGGGCCGATGAAAATTCTGTCAAGGTATCGGTATGTCTTTTTGGCTATGTCCTCACCCTTTCTGGATTCGTTCCTTTCTCCCAGCAATAACGAAGGTCTGAATATATATAACGATGAATAGCCCAGATTCCTGATCGATTCCTCCACTTCGCCTTTTACGCGGTTATAGAAAATAATGGATCGGCTGTTGGCACCTAGAGCGGTGACAAGTAAAAATCGCACCGATCCGTTGCTGCGCATCGTTTTTGCCAGAGTTACCGGATACTCATAATCTGCTTTTCTGAAAGCTTCTTTTGATCCCGCCTTCTTCATGGTTGTTCCCAGGCAGCAGAACACATCCGCTGCGGGCACATCCTGCAATGCTTCTCCCAATTGATCGAAATTAATTATGATCTCCCTGATTTTAGGATGGCTTTTCTGAAGGGGTCTGCGGGTAAGGACAAGTATCTCCTGGTAGAGACCATCATCGATCAGTTTCTTCAGCAGGAATGAGCCGATGAGCCCTGAAGCCCCGGCAACCATGGCTTTTCTTGTTTTCAAATCAGGCGGATAATTTTTGATTTAACGCTATATACCATTCACCAGTTTTTCCCCTTAATTCAGCCTGGATAGACCGTCCTTTATCGGCTGCATACCAGCGCTGAATATCCTCAAGAACTTCGGCCTTAGGCCTGTCCGGGTTCTTCTTGTAGTCAATCAGCAGTTGCTGAGCGCCAGCCGGTCGTGGCCCCCACGTGCCTGCAATAAAATAATTACGGGGCTCAAGACAGATCAGCTTAGGAATTGATTCGGCTCCATTGGTTAAAAACCGGCGCATGATCTCCGGATGCTCATTTTTCAATATTAGTTTTAACTCGATGTTTGGATTGATCTCAGCCAAAGCCTGCATATAGGGAACATTCTGAGCCACATCTCCACACCAGACTTCACCGATCACCAACCATAACATCTGACACTTAACTTTCTCCATCACAAGAATGGTTTCCAGATCCAGTTTCATTTTTTTATAGATGCGCTTGATGCGATGAAGATTTAATTTCGTGAAATCGATAAACTTTTGAGACTGGTCAGGACCGGTTGTCCGGCCTTCGATAACCAGCATTTCAGCCATCATTACATATTCATTAAAAGAGTAAGCATCACGGATCAGGTCTGGATCCAATCGCCAATTTTCTTCACTCATAATCACTAACGGTTTTGGAATGGGAATATCCGGATTTATTCAGGAAAAATTACATTTCTTCCGAGGTGTAAAAATACTCCTGAAATTGGGCAATATCATCCTCAACACTTTTAAAAACCCATAAAACTATGGTGATATCATCCAGATAGCCTACTCCCGGAAGGAAATCAGGAACCAGGTCGAAAGGATTTAAAAAATAGATCAGGCTGCCCAGTACGAGGAGCATCGTTTTCCATGGTATCTCCCGGTATTCGCCTTCAACATAGGCCTTTACCATTCGGATAAAAAGCTTTACTTTTATCACCAATTGACCGATCTCCGAATTTTCATCCTCTATGGTTGTTACTTTTTTAAAAGCTCTGTCGAGCGTGTTTTTCAGTTCTTCCCTGTCGGTAAACAGCTCACGGGCCTGGCTGAGTGCTCTTTCAAAATAAAATTTATACTTTGATCCCATAATCTTTAATTTAATAAAACTGGCTCACTTCCTGCTTTAACTGGCTTAGCGCCTGGCTTATCGAATCGACTTTGTCTTCCAGTATTTGTCCAAAGAGAACCTTGGTAAGGTCCATGGCTTTGGCTTCTTCATTGAGATTTGAACCCGCCTGATTGATCAGTGCAATTGTGTCCTCTACGGCCTTATTGATGAACGACCAGCACTCTTCACTCACATAAACCTGCTGTGAGAGATTATGATTATATTCATCCCGGATCTCCTTGACCAGCAACCGCTGGAAATCTTTTGCAGAGAAGGCAGGATTATTCAGTCTTACCATAATATTATTTGGAGATATTCGCTCCAGTAACAGGGCCAGCCGTTCATAGGCCTGTAACCGAAGGGGAAGGATGGTCTCATAATTCTTGACCTTAAGATCGAGTTCCCGCCGGGTGATCTCCTTATCCAGTACGCTTTTTATGGTAAGGTACATGGCATAAAGCACGAGCAACGCCGGAATAAGAAGTTTGCCGAATTCAATTACGATTTCCATTTTTTCTAACCTGCATTCGTTCCCTAATATTACATAAATTGTAAGAGAAAAATGAATTATGGGCCTATTTTTGTGGATCCGCAGTTAATTATAAAAGATGTTTTCAGCAAGCAAGCCTGTCGTCCTTACAGAAAAAGCCGTTTCTCAGGTAAAAAAGATCATCAATGAAAAAAAGATCCCCCCTTTTTATGGTCTTAGAGTAGGAGTGGAAGGCGGTGGATGCAGCGGCACCAGTAAAAATATTTTAGGGTTTGATACGCAAAAAGAAACTGATACAACTTATTTACAGGATGGTATTCCAATCTATATCGACAAGGGCCAGGTCATGTTCCTCGCCGGAATAACTATTGATTACCTTGAAGGTGAAGAAGAGCAGGGATTCACCTTTTCTCCATCAGGGTGACTGTCGCTTTATGACATATACCGCCGACCGGTGGATTATACTTGCTAACTTTCACTTCGATTTCATGGATAACAGGAAAATGATCAAAAACGGTATCAAGAATCCGCTTGCCCAGGTGCTCCAGCAATTTGGTCGGCTCACTCATCTCATGACGTATCAGCCGGTATAAGGTCTCATAATTGATGGTTTCCTTCAACTCATCATGTTCGGCTGCATCCGTCAGGTCGGTGGCAACGGTGATATCAACAGCAAATTTATTGCCTATCTTCTGTTCTTCCTGATAAAAGCCATGATGCGCAAAAAACTCAAGGCCTTCCAATGTTATTCTACCTTGCATATCAGTCTAATTCATCAAAAAATGATTTCGATCCCTTTTCTAGCGGAGACCCGGTTTTATTTTTTTCTTCCTGTCCGGTTTGAACTTCCTCCATGTCCCCTTCTGCGGGCTGCTCAGGAACTACGGGAGCATCCTGCTGATCTTCATTTGTTTTTTTCCCTACTTCCTGCTTAACCGTAGTATCCAGGTCGACTATTGCATGATGATAAATATCCCGGGCTTCTTTTACCAGGTCTTTGACCTGATGCTCCTCCGATTTTTTCTCGAATTTATTTACCCTTTCGTTTAATTCTTCCGAATAATTTCTGATCTGTTCCACCAGTTTTTCCCTCAGATCATACACCTGGTTATATTGGCTCTCGAGTGACTTCACCCGGCTCATCATCTCATCCAGTATCTGCTTCGTCTTGACCTCAGTCCTGTCAAGCAAAAGTTTGGCCCGCTCCCGGGCCTGGCTAATGATCTCTTCCGACTGGAAATTCGATTGCTTGATCTTTAACTCCGTCTCTTTGCGGGCCTGCTCAATAAGGTTAGCGCCGGTATCCTCTGCCGTTTTCAGGGTTTTAAACAGCGAACTCTCTACTTCCCTTAATTTACTCACCTCTTTTTCCAGGGATTCAATTCTGATACTCATCTCCTTGTTTTCATCAATCACCCGCTCCCACTCCTGCGAAAGTGACTGAAGGTAAGCGCCTACTTCATCTTTATCATATCCTCTGAAAACCTTTTCAAAAGTTTTTTGCCTGATTTCTAAAGGAGTAATTTTCATGGTTGTGTATTAAAATTTATTTCCCAAACAGCTATGCTGCGATCATCACTGCATGAAATTAACCTATTTTTATAGCTTGACCAAAATAATTTGTTAACAGAAGAGGTATGCCCTCCATGCCGGGCCTTATCAATCACTTTCAACAACTTAAAGTTATTGGCATCCCATATTTTTATGGTTTTGTCCATGCTGCAAGTAGCAAAATGAGCCCCGTCAGGACTATAATCAATGGCATGAATGGCATACATATGCGCTACGATAGATTCCTTCAACTGATAGCCGTTCGCAACATCCCAAATCTTTAAATGAGCATCCCGGCTGCCGCTGAGTAAATATCTATTATCAGGAGAATATTTTAAAGCAAATACTGACTTTTTATGCGCTTTAATATCCTGTTTTACAGACATATCCTTCAGGTTGAATACTCTGATATGATCATCACTATATCCCACGGCAAGATCGTAACCATTCGGCACCAGGATTCTGACGCTCTTGTCGCTTTTTTTTATTTTCCCAATTACTGTCAGGGTATCCAGGTTCACCATAGTCAGAACGCCCATGGAATCACCAATATAAAGTATGCCGTTCTCATAATGCATATCAAAAAAAGCAGCATTATCAAGTTTCAATGAACCCAATTCCTTTTTTTCCCTGCTATCTATCACATGAATACCCTCATAATTCTGTGCTACAATCAATTGGCTGGTACCAGGAACAGGACAAACCGCGTAAACGGAATTAGCAACCTGGGCTACCAGCTGACCGTTTTCATTTCCATCGAGTTCCCATTCTGCGACAAGGCCATCACCACCACCCGAAATACCTTTTCCGGGATCATAAGAAGGCGAAACAGTATATATGCAGTCTTTGTGCCCGGTTAATGTGATAATCTTATTTATCTCTACCTCTGCCATTTTCTACTATCTTTCCTTTAAGCTTGACTTTAGTATGTATTTTTACAATAATAGTTTTCAATATGCCAGTTGTAAAAATAGAGAATATTCATGAAGGCGTTTCCTGGGGATTGTGGAAAATTGATGAAAGTATAGAATCTTTATCAGAATCAATTCCTTTTTCACGAAACGAACCAACGGAAATTGATAAAATATCAAATATTAAACGAAAGAAGGAGTCTCTTGGCGCGAGATTACTCCTTAAGCATATGCTTGATCAATGGCATATCGAATATCAAGGGCTCACCAAGGACGAACATGATAAGCCACATCTGTACGATATACCCATTCACATCTCCCTGGCTCATGCTTTTCCTTTTGCCGCAGCCATTATTAACAAAAACGATCCCTGCGGAATAGATATTGAAAAGCCCAAGGAAAGCCTGTTTCATATTGCCGAAAAATTTCTTAATGACCTGGAAAAACCTTTTATAGACAATGACCTGGAAAAACTTTGCATTACCTGGGCTGCCAAGGAAGTGCTCTATAAGATTTACGGTAAAAAGTACCTTTCTTTTAAAGAGAATCTGATCATTGATCCTTTCAAAAAGAATAAAAAAGGCATTATTCAGGCCCGGCGGATCAAGGGAAATGCAGAAAAGCCCTATGCCCTGTCCTATCAGAAGCATGAGGATCACATTATCTGTTACGGATATTGATTTATTCTATTGGTCCTGATATTCAGAAATTACCAATTCCGTCGTCATCGCCAATGGAAATCGCATTAAGCAGGATCTTTACTTCATCCACTTTGTCGTGATCACCTATTTTCTCAAAAGAAACGATAAGGTTCCGTAATACACGTTTAATGATATCAAGATGGGTACAAGGTTCAAAAAATATATCGAGTGAGGCGATCTGAAGATTGGAGACATAGTTTTCAAGGTCAGCCCTCGAAAACAGTAAACCCCGGTTAAAGGCATTAATGTAAAACTGTAACTCAGGAGTTTTATAGGTACATACAAAAAGATTGGGCAGATTAACCCCAAAAACAGGCATTTTCAGTTTCTGCGCCAACAAAAGATAGATCACACAAAGGGATATCGGATTGCCTTTCCTGGATTCCAGAACAACATTCAACATAGAATTGCCCGGAGAATGGAAGTTTTTGGTATTAGCACTGAACCTGAGTTTCGAAAACAACACATTATTCAGAATCTTCACCTGGTCGTAGGGATGAATATTAGACCGAAATTCTCTCCACGCTTCATGGTACATATGAACGATTTCCTTGTTGAGGTCTTCATATTCCAGATCCGGGTACTGATAAGTAGCCACAAGCCACATCCCCTCAAGAAGATCTTCGTAACCATCCTCCTTCCATCTGACCAGCTTTGATTGAAGCAGATCGAATTGAAGTGTATGGATCAACTCCTCCAGTTTTCGCTGGATGATCGGGTTGAAACTGGTCTCCCATTCATTTTCAAGCATGGGAATGACCTCGTTCCCCAATGATATTATCTTCTCTTCAACCTGGGTAACGATCGAAGTATCCTCATCATCAAGCAGGGATACGAGCGCTTTGATCTCACTATCTTTCATGCACCTAAAGATATTTCAAATTGCTGATGGTGTCAAATGTTTTTCTGAAACGGGGCATTCGAAAGGCATGCCGCACAACTGCTGATTATTATTTTTCGGATTTATCCTTTCGTCCAAAAAGGCTGAAATGAACATATCTTTTCGGGTTTTCCCTAAGATCAATCAATAACTTGTCCAGATCCTCAGCACTTTTATTCAGATTGAGGTATAATGAATCATCATTCAATAACCTACCCGCTGTTCCTTCCCCGTTTTCCAGGTTGCTCATCAGTGAATGCAGGCTTTCGCTGGCCAGGGCGATATTATCCACTGCCTGTGACATCTCCAGGTTATTTAGTGAATCAATAAATACATCGGTCTTGGAAAGGACATCTTTTAATACAGAGGTAGATTCATTTAGCTGCATGGTTATCCCTCTGATATTCTCAAATGAGGTCTTGAGGTTTGAACGGTTATCCTCAACGATCCCATAGGTTAGTTCAAGGGTTTGATTAACATTGCCGATCATACCCCTTATCTCCAATTCTGTTTTCACCAGGCTGTCCAATACCGCATTCAACTTTCTTATCAAAGCCCCGGCATCATTAGCCACGGGCAGCGTCTGCTCCGTGATAGATTCGATAAGTCCCATGGCAATGTCCGACCGAAGGGTATCCCCATCCTGCAACGGATTCCTGATTTCACCCGGGATCCTCAGTTCAATAGCCTTGCCCCCGAGAAAGCCCTCACTTATCAGAAAAGCAGTAGTAGAGTCATCCAAAAGGATATCTCCCTCAATATCCAATTCAACCACGATTTTATTCTCTTCATTCTGCAGAAAATCAATATCACTGACACGACCAACGGCCAGGCCGTTTATAATCACGGAATTAGAAACCTGCAACCCATCAATATTTTTATAAACAGCATAATATTTATTGGAGGAAGAAAAAAAATCAATCCCTTTTAGAAAATTGAAGCCCAGATACAAAAGGGCAATGCTGACAATACTGAACAGGCCGATTTTAAACTCTTTGGAAATATGCACAACTGCTATTTGTTAATTTGATTCTATTTCAATTTTATAATCCCGGAATGCTCTGAATATTCCGGATGCCAAATATACCTGACCCAGGTCATCATTCAAATATCTTTCTTCTTTAGGATTACTAAGATACCCTACTTCTACGAGAACACTTGGCATGGAGGTTCTCCACAGCACCCAAAAACCGGCCTGCCTTACCCCCCGGCTATTCCTGCCTACTCTTTTTTCAAACTGATATTCAATCTTATCTGCTAAATTTAAACTATTATTCATATGCGCGTTCTGATAAAGAGAAAATAATATCAGGGATTCAGGAGATTTGGGATCAAAACCCTCATATTTCTCCTCATAATTCTCCTCAAGCATGATCACGGAATTTTCTCTTTTGGCGATCTCAAAATTGCCTTCGGAAGTATGTGTACCCATCACATAGGTCTCAGTACCATATATTATATTCTTGTTTGCCGGTACCGAATTACAATGTATTGAAATAAAAACATCGGCATTATTTTTATTGGCAAGCGTGGCCCGATCGTCCAATTCAACAAAATGATCATCTGAGCGGGTATAAATAACTTCAACATCCGGTAAATTTTCTTTTATTATACGCCCCAGTTGAGCGGCGATCTTCAGGGCCACGTCTTTTTCTTTGCTGAAGGCCCCATGAGTGCCTGGATCCTTGCCCCCGTGCCCGGCGTCTATCACTACTTTATCTACTTTATATAATTTCAGGCCGGCCGGTTTAAATGAGCCAAAAACCAGTAATAAGACCAGAAAAGGAATCAATGCAATATTTCTCACAATAGTTCGGTTGTTAAAAGTTATTAGGATAACTTTACGCAAAAATGTAAATTTTTTGATAAAACTGAAAGTGGGTTTATACAAATATAAACGTGTTGTTGGTGTCATTTTGTTCCTGATTTCCACTAATTTATCATTTGCCCAGGGTTTAGACCAAAATTTACAAAACACTGACACCAGCCAGCAAATGGCTGCCGACACCTCACTTATTCAGGCCGGAGACTCCCTGCTCCACAGGGATTCCGTACACCTGGCCGATTCTGCCGGTACGGTCGATATCCTTGCCGCCGACTCTGTCACCACTATCCAAGATACGACTTCTTTTCAGGCAGATACTATCCCCCAGGGCGATATCGAAACTACCATCAATTATACTGCCAGAGATTCAATGAGGCTCGACCTGACCACTCAAACGGTGGATATTTATGGAGAAGGAAAGATTGTTTATGGCGAAATTGAACTGACAGCGGAACTTATAAATGTCAATTATTCAACCAATGAGATCCAGGCTATGGGCCGTGAGGACTCCCTTGGTAACCCGGTTGGTGACCCGGTCTTCAAAGATGGACCTGAAGTGTATGAGACAAAAAATATGCGGTATAACTTTAATACAAAAAAGGCTATTATTCAGGGGGTGGTCACGCAGCAGGGCGAGGGCATCATGCATGGCAACCGGGTCAAGAGAAATCAGGCGGGTGACCTCTACATCGACAGGGCCAAATACACTACCTGCAACCGGCCTGATCCGCATTTTCATATTGAAGCCAACAAATTAAAGCTCATTCCGGGAAATAAAGTCCTTGTCGGGCCATTTCATATGGAGGTCATGGACATTCCGTTGCCGGTCGGCTGGGCTTTCGGCATGTTCCCCATGCCCCGGGAACAGGCTTCGGGCATACGGGTGCCTACTTTCGGAGAAGAAAAACGGCGTGGTTTCTTTCTAAGGGATGGGGGGTACTACTTTGCCATCAGCGATTATATTGACCTGTTACTCCTGGGTGAGATCTATTCCAAAGGAAGCTATGGATTGAATATCGCTTCTAATTATCGTAAAAGATATTCATACAATGGCCAGTTTTCCTTTAAATATAACCGGCAGAAAGGCGTTGAGGAGGGCGATTCCACTGTTATCAAGGATTTCTGGGTTACCTGGAGTCATACACCGCAATCCAAAGGCACAGGCCGCTTTTCTGCATCCGTGAGGGCGGGTTCGTCATCCTATAACCAGAATAACCCTTCCTATTATGATATGATCAATAATGTCAACCAGGAATTCAGCTCTAACGTCAGTTATTCAAAAAGCTTTACCGGAACTCCTTTTTCAATGGGAGCCAATATGAGACTGCAGCAAAATACTAGAACAGGCGCCGTAAACATGCAACTGCCGGATCTTTCAATGGCCATGAGCCGGATATACCCCTTTAAGGGGAAATCGGCCACCGCAAGAAATATTTTTCAGAAAATAAATTTGAGCTGGAATATGACCGGAACCAACCGGATCACCAATGCCCCGGTAGGTGGATCGGCCGGATTCACGGTAGCCAACGACAACCCTCAGAATGACAGCACCGTAGCGTTTACCGCTTCTAACTGGAGCATCCTGGCAGACAGAATGCAGAATGGCGTCAAACATGCCCTGCCGGTATCTACTTCAGCAAAACTTCTTCGTTACTTCACCTTCAGCCCTTCTCTCAATTTCCAGGAAGTTTGGTATGCCAAAGAGTTGAATTATTCCTGGATGGATTCACTGAACGCCGTCAGGATCGATACTACCAACAAGTTTTCAAGACTCTATTCCTACAGTGCCGGGGCGGGTATAAACACAAGGTTATACGGCACTATGTTCTTTAAAAGTGATAAAATACAAGCGATCAGGCATGTGATGACGCCGAATATTTCAATGTCGTATGCACCGGATTTTTCAGATGAAAAATTCGGGTATTACCAGGATGTGCAGATTGACAGTACGGGAAGAACAAGAAAGGTCTCAAAATATAACGGATTTGTTTATGGCACGCCCTCCCAGGGGGAATCTGCCAACCTGGGCTTTTCGTTACAAAATAATCTTGAGATGAAAGTAAGGTCTAAAAACGATACGTCGGACAAAGCTAAAAAGGTACCGATTTTAGAAAACCTTGCCGTTTCTTCTTCCTATAATTTCCTGGCGGACTCCTTTAACCTGGCCCCGATAAGGATTGCAGCCCGAACGAAACTCTTCAACAAAAAACTGGATATCAATATCGGGGGCACGCTTGATCCTTATGTCTATAACCTGGACACTTTCTATATCAATGAAAGGGGAGAAGAAGTAATCCGGCAGACACAGGTAAGCAAATTCGCCTGGGATAACGGCCAGGGGCTCGGAAAAATTTCTTCGGCCAATCTATCGCTCAGCACCAACCTGAACCCGGAAGCCTGGCAGAATAAAGCGGCTGATATCGATAAAGAAAGCCTGAGTGATAGTGAAAGAAGCGAACTGGAATATATTGAAAGCAATCCCGACCTCTATGTCGATTTTGACATACCATGGAATGTGCGAATAAACTATAATGTTAATTACACAAAACGCGGCTTTGAAAAAGCGAATATCACCCAGTCGCTGAGGCTCACCGGCGACCTCAGTCTAACAGCCAAATGGAAGGTAGGCTACCAGACGGGATATGATTTTGAAAACAAGGAGATCACAACCACAAACATCAATATTAACCGTGACCTGCATTGCTGGCAGCTTTCCTTTGCTTGGGTCCCATTTGGGCGATTTACCTCCTATAATGTTACTATCAGGGCCAAATCGTCATTATTGCAGGATCTCAAGCTGAACAAGCAGAGAAGCTTTTGGGACAGGTAGTATTTATGAGTGAATGATTGAATGAGTCCTGAGGCAATAATTCACTTAAGGAAAGAGATTAAGCAAATGAACCATCGGGGTAATGGAGGGCATCGCAGAGGACAGGGAGCTTAGATCTCAGACTGCTTAGAAAATCCCTCTGCATAACCTCTGTAGTTAAGCTCTGAGCTGCTTTTTGTTTAATAGTGCCAGAAGTGTTTACCTTCCTTCGATCCAGCTTTTTACCTCATCAAGCGTTGGGTTTTTTACATCATTCAGTTTCAGCTTCTTTCTCAACCCGCAAACATCATTAAATAACTTATCCGGGTTGGCTTCCGTTAATTGTTCAAGGGTGATAATACCCGCCTGTTGCACCAGTGGGATCAGTTCATCGCGAATACCCTGTTCTTTAAAATCCTTTTCTGAAGCCACCGGTACTTTCTTTTCGGATTTCATTTGAGGAAAGAAGATCACATCCTGAATTGACGGCTGGTTGGTCATGATCATGGCCAGCCTGTCGATGCCAACGCCCAATCCCGCTGTTGGCGGCATGCCATATTCCAACGCCCGCAAAAAATCCTCATC
>CAZYDB010000018.1:0-28490 GCA_964645995.1 uncultured Roseivirgaceae bacterium | reverse complement strand
CAGCCCCCCTTCCCTGGTAGCGAATTTTACATCAAAAGCTTTGGCAAAATTCTGACCCAGAAAGTGGGAGGTGCCTGCCTGCAACGCTTTTCCATCCTGCATGAGCGCTTCAATGCAATAGGTATCAACCGCTCCGGCGAATTTTTCGCTTGCCGATTTAATGCCTCTTAATACTGGTATAGCCATATGATCCACGGCAAAACGGGCGTAAATATCCAACATCTGCAGAGTTTCTTCAACAGCTTCTTCTTTAGTAGCATGCGCCGTATGGCCTTCCTGCCACAGGAATTCAGCTGTACGGAGGAATAAACGCGTTCGCATTTCCCACCTGACAACATTGGCCCACTGGTTCAGCAATAACGGAAGATCGCGATAAGATTGGATCCAGTTCTTATAGGTGTTCCAGATGACTGTTTCAGAAGTGGGCCGTATAATTAATTCCTCTTCCAGTTTGGCCTCCGGGTCTACGATGATGTTTTTCCCTGAGGCATCATTTTTCAGTCGGTAATGGGTAACTACGGCACATTCCTTTGCGAAACCTTCCACATGTGCCGCTTCCCGGCTCATAAATGATTTGGGAATGAAAAGCGGAAAATAAGCGTTCGAATGTCCGGTTTCCTTAAACATCTTATCTAAGGTAGCCTGCATTTTCTCCCAGATAGAAAAGCCGTAGGGTTTAATTACCATACAGCCCCTGACCGCTGAATTTTCGGCCAGATCAGCCCTTTTAACCAGTTCGTTATACCATTGTGAATAATCTTCTGACCTCTTTGGCAACCCTTTACCCATTGTTAGTGTCTTTTAACATGTGTTGGTATGAAATTTGCTTTAATATTTTATGTGAAACGTGAAATTACAAAGATTTAAAAAATAGAATTATAATTTAATCAAAATTTGTAATTTGCCGTTATAATAAAAGGAACGTATCTTTATATATTATACTTAAAACAAGAAAGGGCAAAGTTATGAAAGCGAGCAGTTCAATAAAAATATTCATGTCATCAATTTTTGGTTTATTGATGATAATGAGTTTTGAATCAATAGCACAGGAGGAATATGATGATATGTATTTTACTCCCAAGGACAGGAAAGAGGTAAAGAAAGAGCCTGTTAATTTCTCATCCGGTAACGAGGCGGTGAAAACCGGAAGCCAACAGGTTATTAATCCCGAATACAGTGCCAAACAATATGGAGATGTTGATGATAACTACTCTGCCGGGAACGTTAATCCTGAGTATATTGAGCGATATAAGACCAACTCCAAAGATAATGAGGAAGCGTTAGAAGAAGCTCAGGGCGATTCCTACTATGTAGAGAACTATGACCGTGATAACTTTACCGATGATACTCTTGAAAGCAATAATAATTACTATGACAGGTATGATCGCCGGAATTCCAATTATGGATGGAACGATCCATGGGGCAGGCAAAATTACTATGGAAGGTCATTTTATGACCCGTTCTGGGGTCCTTCCTATATGCCGGGCTGGAATATGGGTATGGGTAATTCATTCGGTTACATGCCGGGTTGGAGCCTGACCCTATCCTATGGGTCAGCCTGGGGTTATGACCCCTGGTACTCATCCGGTTTTTACAGACCGTGGTATTCAAGACCTTATTATAATGCATGGGCTTATGATCCATGGTATTACGATTCATGGATGGGCTATGGTTATCCTTACAGAAGTTCATTCTATCACGGGTATAATACCGGTTTCTATAGTGGTTTCTATTCCGGTTATTATGGCGGCGGTTATTATAATAATATCGGGGAAAAGGACTATGCCTACTCGCGCAGGGTTGCCAGAGGGTCCAGTAATATCACACGATCTGATGCAGCGGTCCCTAACAGGCGAACGGCTATTGCTCAGCGTTCCGGTAATGATGGACAGGCAGTCGATAAAAGGGCAAGGAGTGACAGGGATTATTCCAGGACTCAGAATGAATATTATGCGGAATCCAGGTCAAGATATGCTTATGACCGCACTAGCGGCTCGACTGGCTCTGAGGTAAATACGAGAGCAGATTACAGGACTAATGCCCGTAATGCTACGCCTAATGTGAGATCTTCAAGATCCACTACGGATTATTCAAGACCCAATTACAGAAGCGCCGGTGATTCCCGGGCCAGGACATCCAGTTCGTATAACACCAACAGGTCTTCAAGCAGATCTTCTTATTCGGACCGGAACTATCAGCAGAGCAGGTCATCTTCCAGAAGCTATTCTACACCGGCCAGGTCCGGTAGCAGCAGTTCTTTGGGCAGATCTTCTTCATCCTATAGTTCCGGATCCAGAAGCAGTAGTTCTTCACCTGCTCGGAGCAGCAGTTCTTCGGGCAGTTCAGGATCTTCGGGCAGGGGACGGCGTTAATATTTTCGATGCAGGTAAAATCCTAAAATTGTTTTGAAATGTTACGAATTGAAAAGCTTATTTTAATAAGCCTGGTGAGCGTGTTTGCTTTTTCCGGAGCAAGATCACAGGTTTTGCCTGGCGATCTGGCCCTCCAGGCAAGTCAGGTAAATACCGGAGGAAGTGCGCGTATACTGGGAATCGGAGGGGTTAATACTTCCCTGGGGGGTGATATAAGCTCGGTTTCCACAAATCCGGCCGGGTTGGGCTTTTATAACCGCTCGGAAGTAAGCCTGACCCCTATGATCAATATCCGTTACAACAATGCTAATTATCTCGGGTCTGCTAATTCCACTACCAAAACCCGTTTTAATATGGGTAACCTTGGCGTGGTGATCAATAATTCCAGAAGCGATGCTATCCCCGGCTCCTGGCGTGGCGGAAATTTTGGATTCTCCTATAACAGGATCAACGATTTCAACAATGAGATCTACTATGCCGGAACCAATGTAGATAATGACTACCTCGATTTTGTCCTTGATTTTGCCAATTCAAACGAGGCAGCAGTTGGCGACTTCTATCTGGTGGATCAACCCTTTTATACTTTTCTGATCAATGATTATTCTGTAGTGCAGCCCGGCGATACCATTTTTAACCTGTGGGATTCGTTTGTTGAATTTGCCACTCCTGAAACCCCAGTCGGTCAAAGCGAAAAGATCATCACCTCTGGTTTTATGAATAAATGGGACCTTTCATACGGAGGAAATTTCAATGATCGTGTTTATTTCGGCTTAGGCCTGGGTATTGTTTCTCTTAAATATGAAAATGAAAAACTCTATCTGGAAGACCGTTATCAGGAAAGCATACTGGATTATTACACGCTTTATGAGCGGCAGAAAATTGACGGGGTGGGTGTAAATGGTAATTTTGGTATTATTGTAAGGCCTCTCAATCAGCTTACCGTAGGATTAAACCTGGTGACACCAACCGTAATCAGCGTTACTGATGAATTTGAGACCTCAATGACCAGTGTGTGGAATGAAAGTGCTGAAGACGTTCTTGGCGGCGAAGATGATTTTACCGGAAATCATACTGACGAATCGATATTAAGTCCTTTGATCTATTCAATTACAACTCCCTTACGATTGAGTACCGGGGTTACCTATTTTTTCAATAAAAATGGATTCCTGTCGGCCGACCTGGAGTGGGTTGATTACTCTACTGCCAGGATCCACTCCAATGAAGTTGATTTCAGTGTCGATAATCAGGAAATTGACGAATTGTACCGTTCTGTTCTTAATTACCGTGTTGGCGGAGAATACCGGATTGATATCTTTCGTGTAAGGGCCGGGTTCAGCTATCAGGCATCGCCCCTGGAGGGAAGCGGAACGGGAAACCGTAGCCGGTATGGATTCTCAGGAGGTGTAGGGATCAGGAAAAAATCTTTTTATACTGATCTTGCGATGGTCTACACAACCTGGGAAGGAAGCCGTGCCCCCTATGTAATTGATCCGGCACTTGAGATAGGCAATACACCGGTGGCTGAGTTCGATCACAACAGGTATCAGGCAGTGGTAAGTGTCGGCTTTATTTTCTAGCTTTCACGAGAAAGATAATATCAAGTTCAAGGTCAGGCTGATATGGCAGGATATGGGTAGCCTGTAAATAAAAAGGTTCCCGTTCCTTCAGCTTATCTGTTAGGCCTTTTTCAAGGTTATCCTGACCGATTTTTTTTAACAAGGGTCTCTTGGTTATCCCTTTATCACTAAGTCTTGCCAGAAGATGTTCGACTCCGGTCTCTATATAAAGAGTGATTCCGGTGGCATTCATAAAATCCATATTATCAAAAAAGCAGGGGGCTCCACCACCGGTAGCCATAATAAAATGATCTTTCTTTATAGCCAGAGCTTTCAACAATGTTGATTCGATGGTCCTGAAATGCTCTTCCCCATCCGCCTCGAATATATCGCTGATCGTTTTATTTTCATGATCAACGATCGCTTTATCAAGATCAATGAAATCCATGGAGAGCATTTTTGAGGCTCTTTTCCCGAAAGTTGATTTACCGCAACCGGGCATTCCGATAAGGAAAATTTTCATATTAATTCAGTTCGTGAGCCGGATCCGCGGGTCGACGGCTGCATATAATATATCGACAAAGATATTAATTACAATAAATATGATGGCTATCAGCAGTGTGGAACCCATAACTACCGGAAAATCAAGTGACTGTACGGCTTTTATTGTTACAAAACCCAGGCCTTTCCAATCGAATATATATTCCACAAAGAACGCTCCCGCCATCAGGGATGCCAGCCAGCCAGAAACCGCTGTGATTACCGGGTTAATGGCATTTTTTAGTGCATGTTTCAAAAATACGGAAGCCGGACCCAGTCCTTTGGCACGTGCCGTTCTGATATAGTCTTTTGACAAAACATCCAGCATGGCGCTGCGGGTCAGTTGAACGATAATAGATAACGGGCGGATACCAAGGGTGATGGCAGGCAGGATAATATTCCGCAGGTGAAGTTGCCTGCCGTAAACAGGGTGGGTTTCCCATAGTTGCCCGGTTAGGTTGAGGCCTGTGTAATCACTCAGGTAATATCCGAAGATAATAGCAAAAAGTATAGCTGAAAGAAAAGTGGGTACTGATATACCAAGCACCGAAACAGAGATCAGGAAATGATCGAGCCATTTATTTTGATTTAATGCAGCTACTACACCAAAGAGAATGCCCAGGGTAGTCGCTATGAACATAGCCGCCACAGCCAGCCAGAAGGTACTCATGATATTATCCATTAAGATCTCGCCTACCCGTTTATTGGTCTGGAATGATCTTCTCAGGTAGGGTGCTTTAACCACTAATGCCTTGTCCTTACCCGTATGGAGTATTTTCGTATAATTATATTTTTTCGTGGCGGCCGGTGTATCCTCATGAATCGATAAAGGGGATAAGTCGTTAATGTAAAGCTGAAATTGTTTTAACATCGATTCGTCGAGGCCCAATTCCTTAGCGATAGTCTCCCGGGTAGCAATATCCGTTCGCTGCCCGGCCATCATGGCTACCGGATCTCCCGGCAGGGCATGAAAAATAAAGAAGACCACGATAATTACCCCCAGCAGCACCAGGAATCCATACCCCAGCCTTTTAAGAATAAAAAGGATCATGCTATTCTACCAGGTCAAGTACTGTTTCAGCGTCAGGTACGTCGTTATGATGCCATTTGCCTCTTACCTCCCCGTTTTTCATAAGCCATAAGCCGGGGTTTGCCCTGATTATAGCTTCTAAAACCGTCATGTCAGCAAAAAAATAGGGGATATCAAGTTGGTATTTGTGCCGGAAGGCTTCAAAATCCGCTTCATTGGATGCAGTCAACACCCATACTTCAACCTGAGGCCTGATTTCCTTTATCAGGGATTTGATATCCTCAATGTTTTCGGCCGATGCTTTTGTAACATCATAAAAAATGAGGAATAATTTTTTACCGGTAAAAGTTTCTCCGGTAAAATCGTTATCATCAGTCCAAACATGATAATCCGTGATTTTGGGCTGTGCTTCGGGATTAAGGAGCTCAAGGTCTTTATAGACGTAGGCTGTGTCCTCCGGGTATTCCGTGAATTCAAACGTTTCACCGTCTTTTTCCATAATATATTTATATCGATAGGGTTCGGAAGGCTGCATAAGTTCCGGGATATTATTGCCTGTTTTATAGGGCCTGAAATCGATATAGGGAAGGTGTTCGAGCGAATAAATAGCAAGAAACAGATTGATTGCAACCACTATACCCATTACGATATCCGATTTTGGCGGTTGAATAACCGGGCTGAAGTTTTTTCGTCGGATAAAGATCAGGATAACCATAACCAGCAGGATAATATCCTTGCCGAAAGACTGCCAGGGCGTGAGGGGGATGGCATCACCGAAACAACCGCAATCGGTGACTTTGTCGAAAGCCGCCGAATAAAAGGTGAGAAATGTAAAAAAAATGATCAGCAGCAGGAACAACCAGGACGTGATCTTCATCCTGTATTTAAGGATCAAGGCAACCCCAAGTACTACCTCAAGCACAACAAATATTACAGAAAGAAAAAGAGTATTGGGCACAAATATCTCAAAGAAATCGGCGAAATCATTAGCAAAAACTTCGAAATACTCTTTCAGTTTGATCGATGTGCCCAGCGGATCATTAACCTTAATCAATCCGGAAAAAACAAAGAGAATACCAACAAAAAATCTCAGAAACTCATCGAAAAGCTTACTCATGAATGATGAAAATTTAATTTTATTAAACAGAATACCGAATAATTGATCATATCCTGATAATTGGCTTTTATGCCTTCAGAGATGATCGTTTTGCCTTCATTATCTTCAATTTGTTTAACCCGGTATAATTTCATTAATATGATGTCTGTCATGGAGTTGACCCGCATATCTTTCCAGGCTTCATCATAATCATGGTTTTTATTGATGAGGAGATCGAGTGTTTCGTCAACTGCCCGGTTATAGAGGCCCATCACTTTATCGGTTGCCAGATTTTCATCTTTAATTCCTTTCATTTCCAGTTGCAGGATGGCAATAATACAGTAATTGATGATCCCCACAAATTCCGAAACAATGTCGTCGGATACCTTCTGGTTCCCTTTTTCCTGAATGGAGCGAATACGCTGAGCCTTGATGAAGATCTGGTCGGTGATGGAGGGAAGTCTTAAAACGCGCCAGGCAGTACCATAATCCCGGGTTTTCTTTTCAAAAACTTCTTTGCAACGCCTGATTACTTGATTATATTCGTTTACGGTTTTTGACTTCAAAATTAATTTATATTTGCAGAAAGAATTAAAGGGACTAATTTCCGGGGGTGAAAGATACATTATTTTCAATTAAAAAAACACTCAATATCAGGGGAAAACTCTACCGCTTTGATCATCCCGGGGTCATGGGTGTTATTAATATTACTCCGGATTCCTTTTATTCAAAAAGCAGGTTTGCAGGACAAGCTGCAATCCTGCGGGAGGCTGAGAAGATGTTGGATGAGGGTGCTTTTGCTGTCGATATCGGCGGTTACTCATCAAGGCCCGGAGCGGTTGATATTTCAGAAGAGGAAGAAATCGAGCGGGTTATTCCGGCAATAGAAGCAGTATCCCGAACTTTCCCCGGTTGCGTCATATCTGTTGATACCTTTCGATATTCGGTGGCTGAAAGAGCAGTTGAGGCTGGCGCTTCCATCGTAAATGATATTTCAGGAGGTGAATTAGACGGGAATATGTTCGACAGGGTAGGGGAATTAAAGGTCCCTTATATACTGATGCATATGAAAGGCGATCCAGGGAATATGAAATTATTAGCTGACTATAACAACCTTTTCAAAGAAATAGCAGTCTATTTTAATAAAAAGATCCAACAGCTTACTTCGCGGGGTATTATAGATATTATTCTTGATCCTGGCTTTGGTTTTTCTAAGACGATCGCCCATAATTATGAATTACTGAAAAATTTTTCGTATTTTACTATGTTAGGTTACCCGCTTATGGCCGGGTTGTCAAGAAAATCGATGGTATACAGAACACTGGAATGCGGACCGGAAGAGGCGTTGAACGGCACGACCGTGATCAACACCATTGCATTACTTAAAAAGGCATCAATTTTGCGGGTACATGATGTGAAGGAGGCAGTGGCGACAATAAAAATATTAAAACAATTTGAGCATTGATTTTTCTTATAAAAATAGGGTTCCTGGACATCAGGCTGGTTGACATACTGGATATCCTGGCCGTTAGTTTTCTTCTTTTCCAGGTTTATAAACTCATGAAGGGCAGCGTGGCTATCAGGATATTCCTGGGCTTCCTGTTTCTTTACCTTATCTATTTGTTGGTCAGAGCAGTTGATATGGAATTACTGTCAGCGATTCTTGGGCAGTTCATGGGCGTTGGTGTGATAGCGGTGATTATTCTGTTCCAACAGGAGATCCGAAAATTTTTATTGATGCTGGGTAAGACGACCTTCTGGGACCGGGACAGTTTCTTTAAGTCCGTATGGCGAAAAGAGGAAACAATCGATCTGAATATCACCCAGGTAGTGGAGGCAGCCAAATCAATGGGAGGTTCCAATACCGGCGCTCTTATCGTTTTTTCTAAAGATACGGAGTTGAAGTTCTATGCCGAATCGGGAGATTTGATCGACGCGGAAGTTTCCAAAAGGCTTATCCTGTCGATATTTAATAAGTACAGCCCTTTACATGATGGGGCTATGATCATTTTTAAGGATCGCATAAAGGCTGCCAGATGTGTGCTTCCGGTAACTGAAAGAGAGGAGCTACCTGCACAGTTCGGCATGCGACACCGGGCGGCAGTTGGCATGTCCGAGGTTACGGATACCCTGGTACTGGTTGTATCGGAGGAAACGGGGCAGATGTCGGTCGCCCGTAACGGGACAATATTCCATAATTTATCCGGTCAGGAGATCCGGGAGAAGATAAGGGAATACCTCACGGAGGAGAAAAAAGGCTTCGGAGAAAAGTTGCAGGATATCCTGCAGGAAGAGATCACTGAAATGGAAACAAAGGAAAAGGAACAAAAAAAGATGCCTTCCGCACCTTCCTCATGAACGAAGGCGGAATAATTATACTATTTCTCTGACTAAATGGTAAAGAACGCCATTATAATACCTGTTATCAGGTTTGTTATTTTTATAAATTCCTGCCATATCTTTAACTTGTTTCCTTTTAATACCCGGGGAAATTTATTTTGTCCCCCATCTTTTCCAAGATGTTTTAAAAAATCATAAAATACCTGGTTAGAAATTATTTCAACAAAAATTTCCTTTAAGGCGTGTTTCCTTTCGGTTCTGTAATCATCATTTATGGATTGCAGGCAATTGTCGATTTTTATTTTTATGATCTCAGGTGTTATTCCTTTTTCTGATCCAATGTACCACCGGTGGGCAAAGAGGGAACCAAAGCGCTCTCCGCAGACTGCATATTCACGTACACCCAGGTTTAATTCTTGATTTATGGTTTCAATGGCTTTATTCATGTTATCAACCGTTAGGTGTTCGCCACATAAGGAGAGAAAATGTTTGGTTCTGCCTGTTATAATGATTTCATTTCTTTCACGGTTTACCAATTGCACAAAATCTCCGATCAGGTAACGCCAGGCTCCGGCACAGGTGGATATAAGGAGGGCATAATCAGTTTTTTCTTTTATTTCATTGATCATTAATGTTTCTGGATTGGGTGAGAGATTCCCCTCTTCATCAAAATTATATTTGTTGAAGGGAATGAATTCAAAAAAGATGCCATTATTAAGCACCAGTTTCATGCCGTCGGCATCAGGTCTGCTCTGGTAAGCGAGAAATCCTTCGGAAGCAAGGTAGGTTTCTATGTAGATAAGTGGTTTACCCAATAACTTATTAAAAGTATTCTTATACGGTTCCAATGTCACACCCCCATGGGTAAAGATGCTGAAGTTGGGCCATATATCATGAATGGTATTAACTTTATAATGATCAATAATATTTTCAATAAGTATCTGAACCCAGGCGGGAACCCCTGCAACAATACCTATGTTCCACTGATGGGCTTTCGTTGTGATCTCATCAATTTTTTTATCCCACTCCGTGTTTCTGGCTATTTTTTGTCCTGGTTTATAATAGCGCTGAAACCAGAAAGGGATATGCTTGGCTGTAATTCCACTAAGATCCCCTGCAAAGAAGGTTCCATTATAATTCAACTGTGTACTGCCGCCAAGTAACAGGACACCAGTGGTGTAAAGACTGTCATTAAGTGTGTATCTTGATAGGGTAAGTAATTGGCTGATACTGGTTTTCCTGATTGCCCTTATCTGTTCTTTGGTGACAGGTATATGTTTGGAAGAAGCTCCCGAAGTGCCTGAACTCAGGGCAAAATACTTGATTTTCCCTGGCCAGCAGATATCTTTTTCTCCCTGCTTTGCCCGGTGCCACCACTGACCATATATCTCCTCGTACGAACAGGCAGGGACCTGTTTTTTGAAAGCTGGAAAATAATCATAAAAACCAGATCCTTTAAATCTTTTGAGAATTTCTTTGAAATGGTGTTTTTTTCCGAATTCAGTATCTTTTGCTGTAATTAATAATTTTCTGAGGTAATTTTTTTGGAGTTCCGCTGGATCGGCATATTGCTGTTCCAGGCTTTCCCGCAGCGTTATGCCTTTTTTAATTAAGTTACCTAAAATTGCCATCTCATTCCGTATTTTAAAAAATGGTCATAATTCTTATGATTGAGATATTATACTTTTAATTTTGAATGAATGTTCTGTAGTTTTTTGCTAAATATATAATCGTAGATTGAAATATATGGATATAGCATTAAATATTAACACTTTGTTAACACAACTTAAGGGGACGGACTGTAAGTTGATAGCCATCAGCAAGACCAAATCCGTTCCTGAAATCCTTCAGGCCTATCAGGCAGGCCACCGGATCTTCGGGGAAAATAAAGTCCAGGAGCTTACGGCAAAACACGAAGAGCTTCCCGGGGATATCGAATGGCATATGGTTGGACATTTACAGTCGAACAAGGTTAAATATATCGCACCTTTTATAGCATTAATACACGCTGTTGATTCCTTTAAACTACTTCGCGAGATCAATAAGCAGGGAAGAAAAAATAACCGTGTGATCAGTTGTCTCCTGCAGGTACATATTGCTGAGGAAGAAACAAAATTCGGATTATCAAAGGAGGAGTTATTCGAATTGCTGATGCGGGAAGAAATAAAAGATCTTGATTTTATGAAGATCAAGGGGCTGATGGGAATGGCTACCTTTACTGATGATGAGGATAAGGTTAGAAGGGAGTTTCGTTTCCTGAAAGGGTTATTTGAGGAGATTAGAAATACGATTGATGTACCCAACGTGGAGATGAGAGAACTATCAATGGGTATGACCGATGATTACCGGATTGCTATTGAAGAAGGAAGTACCATGGTCAGGATCGGAACTGCTATTTTCGGGGAAAGGAATTGTGCGATATGACAGGCCGGCAGTTGATCATTCTTGCTTCCCTGTCGGCCATGCTGGCTGTGGCTTTCGGCGCTGTCGGGTCTCATGCTCTCCGGGAAGTTCTTGAAAGTCAGGGGAGGATGCAAACCTATCAAACTGCGGTTGATTATCATTTTTATCATTCGTTAGGATTGTTCCTGGCCGGTATCCTTTTTCATCTTTTCCCTGTAAAATCGATCTTTTGGAGCGGGGTGGTGATGTTGGCCGGTACGATTTTTTTCAGTGGATCACTTTATGCGTTCAGCCTCACGAATAACACATTTTTCGCTTACATCACTCCTTTTGGAGGAGTTTTGCTCATCTTTTCATGGTTGACCCTGGCATATGGATTGACCAGGTCATCAAAAACCGGTCAGTAAGCGGGAAGTACGCTGGCCGTGATTGTCAGCCGGTTTTTCTGGTTCCCGGCATTAGACAGAACGGTGACCACTTTATTTTGTTTTCCAATTTTTCCTGTGGAGTCGAAGGTGATCTTGATATTCCCCTTCTCACCCGGGGGAATCGGTTCCTTCGGATACTCCGGGGCTGTACATCCGCAGGTGGTGATCACTTTGGAGATTACCAAAGGGATATCACCAGTATTTGTGAAGGTGAAGGTATGAGAAGCTTTCTCTCCCTGTTTAAGATCCCCGAAATTATGTTTCGATTCCTTGAATTCTAATGCCGGACCCTCTTTTTCCTGTGCCAGCACATGCGTTGTACCAATAAAAAGCATTGTGACAAGAGAAATAAAGCAGATAAAAATTTTCATCATTTATATTTAAACGGAATTTAAGACAATTCGTTTTTTATCTAAAAAATTCCGCGTTAAAATTAACCATATATAATTCTTCTGTAGCCCGGGTCATCCCGGTATAGAGCCATCGCAGGTAGGAGATGTCTTTCATGTCTTCTTTCAGATAGCCCTGATCGAGGAAAACGGCGGGCCACTGACCGCCCTGCGATTTATGACAGGTGATCGCATAGGTGAATTTTACCTGAAGGGCATTAAGATAGGGGTCACCTGCCAGTTTAACCAACTGGTCTTTCTTTGGCAGGTTCTGATAATCCTCCCTGACATTTTCATATAACTTTTTCTGATCTTCCGGAAAGAGTGCCGGGGAGGGCGAATACAGTGTGTTTAATAGGGCCTTGGCTCTAATGATCGGGTGATCCGGATAATCGACAAGCCTGAGATCCAGATCAGCAAAGGAAAACCCGTATAACTCTTCCTGGTTAGCGATTTTTAAAACTTCCGCGAAGTCGCCATTGGCGAGGAATCCTGCGGGTGAACCATCGTCAAGCCAGTGATAGTTGTTCTTTACGATCATGATGTAATCTGCCGCATCAATAAAATTGTCATAAAAAAGAATTTGCCGCCTGATATATTGATTATACTGGATCGTCTGCTTATTGGAACGACAAATGACAATAACATTTTCAATTCCAAACTTATCATAAGTATACCTAAGGCCATCTTCCATTTTATCGCCTGTCATGCGTGAAATATCTTTCCATTGAGCAGTGGATAATGAAATGTTAAATTTATTATTTTGGATATTCTGCCTGATCAAGGTTGCATTGGCCAGGATCCCTGATGATCTTGCCTGCCTGACCACCTCATCCAGTTCAATATCCATCACATTAAGTTGGTAACGGCCGGTTAGGTTTTGTTTGTCCAGTGCCCCGCTATAATCAAAGCCGACCGGGGGCAACTGGGCGGTATCGCCTATGATAATCATTTTATTTGATGAATGTTCAAATACGTATTCTTTCAGATCCATGAGCAGGCTTTTACCACCGAAACCATGATCATAGATCATCGAGGCCTCATCAATAATAAAGATGGTGCTCTTATGGTAATTCTTCTGCCTGACAAAACGCAATTCCCCGCTTTCCTTATCCTGCTGAAGTTTATAAATGATCTTATGAATGGTAAAAGCCTTTCTTCCGGAATAATTGGCCAGGACCTTCGCTGCTCTTCCTGTTGGAGCCAGCAGCATGGAACGGAAATTGAATACGGGAAGGATATTGACGAGTGTGGATACAATCGACGTTTTGCCTGTTCCTGCGTAACCTTTAACCAGCAACGTGTCAGGCCCTTCTTTTAATAACAGCTGGTCGAAAAGCCGGAATAATTTTTCCTGTCCCTGTGTTGGCGTATAGGGAAATTTATTTGACAATATGTCTGAAATTATTGGCAAGTTGTTTATCTTATCATGCTAAATCTATTCATTGTAAAGCTAATCCGGATATAATTCATGGAAAAAAAGATTATTGAGAAGTTCGGGAACAGGTTAAGGCTAAGGGTTAGTGGAATACTGATCGCTCACGACAGCATCCTGCTGGTGAAACATACCGCCTTAGGGGAAAAGGGAATTCTATGGGCCCCACCCGGCGGTGGTATGAAGTTCGGGATGTCTGCAGAAGAAAACCTAAAAAGGGAATTTATGGAAGAGACAGGGTTAGAAATAATGATCACCCGTTTTCTGTTTGTTCATGAATTCCTGGAACCGCCTTTACATGCCGTGGAATTGTTTTTTGAGGTCAGGCAGACCGGAGGGACGTTGATCAGGGGTATTGATCCGGAAATGAACGCAAATGAGCAGATCATACAATTGGTTTCTTTTATTTCCTTTAAAAAATTTGCTGATATGAATGATGTCTATTTACACCATGCGATCAGAAATTGTAAAACACCCGATGCTTTGCTAAACCGGAAAGGTTATGTTAAATTTGATTCTGCCGGTTAAATTAGAAAATAAATGTATTGTACTTTTAGTATTAATTTCCGTATTATTGCACATATATAATTAAATCCAAAATCATGGTAACAAGAATTCTTTCAATCACATTTTTAGCGGTTGCTTTCTACCTTGGTTATTATCTTTTTGACAGTATTAAGTCCGTTATTGACCAGGAAAAAGAAATTCAACGAGTTGAGTCAAGTATCATCGAAAAACTGAAACTGGTAAGAGACGCCGAGGTAGCCTTTCAGAAGGTACACGGAAAATATACCTCCGACTGGGATTCGCTGATCAGTTTCCTTGATTCAGGAACGATCTATATCACGGAGCGAAAGGAAGAGATCATACAGAAGGAATATGGCGCTGAAGAGGTTATCGTTAATATTGATACCGTTGGAACAATGTCCGCCAAGGAATATGTTTTTACTGAACTGAACTTGGTTACCGCAGGAGACACAGGCATCGTCACTAATCTTAATATTGATCTTGGAGATAAAATAACTATTAACTATAACCTGTATAATCTTCGAACGGAAGACAGATTATTTAAGGTCCGTTCTCCCTATGAAGGCCAGATCACTAAGTTATATGTTAAGGAAGGAGATAGGGTAAACCGCGGTGATAATATCGCTGATGTAATTAAATACAAATATCCTATCAACATGGATGTCACCCGTCTGCCTTATGTGCCCGGATCTAACAAGAAGTTTGAGATTTTTGCAGACGAGATCAACAGGAGCGGCGTAACGGTGGATGTTTTTGAAGTGAAAGACCCTGATCCGATAAATCCCGCAAGGCAGAAGAACGACAATGAAAAAGCCCTAAGGGTCGGGTCAAGAATTGATGTGACAATTGCAGGAAACTGGGAATAAATTTGACCTCGACATCGACACAATTCAAATTATTAAGGAGAGAAAAAGATCCGAAGTTTAACATTGATTATCTGGAGCATTATAACCTGCTCCTTCAGATAGGCTTCAGGGATATTCAGGTTTGTATTACCGACACCCGGAAGAATAAAATCATGTTGATTGAGGATTATGCCCTCACAGATGTCAATAATGATGAAGAAAGGGTTGAATGCCTGGAATTATTGTTTGATGATCATCATTTGTTGCTTGCCGGATTTTGGAATTCCGTAAAAGTACTTGTCAAGAATAAGAAATTTGCCCTGGTGCCCAGTCAGTTGTTTTTGCCGGAAAATATCAGGGATTATATTCAGGTGAATACAAAAATAGAATTTGAACACGAAAAATTTTTTTACAATCAATATCAACTTTTCGGTTTCGTAAACGCTTTTGCCGTTAATAAACAGGTGGCAGAATTCTTGAAAAAGAAGACCTACCCTTCGAAAAACATAAATTTTTATCATCAGAGCAGCGCCCTGATCCATGGTTTTCAACAATATTTTAAGAATACGAAGGGTAATAACGTAGCCTTATACCTCGACAGATTTGTATTGCACGTTTGTGTTTTTAATGATGGCTGTATCCGTTTTTATAACCATTATCCCATCAGGAAATTCGAGGATTATTTTCGGTTCATCGGTTTTGTAACACAAGAGTTTTCTCTGAATTCTTCCAGGGATCCTTTTTATATCTGGGGATATCTCGGAAAGAATTCGAAACATTTTAACAATCTCAAAGAAAAGTATTACAACCTTCAATTTGGAGGGAGACCGGCGAATCTTAATTTGGGCTATGTTTTTGATGAGATTCCCGAACATCAGTATTTCGATCTGTTAAGTTTCAACTTTCTTTCCTGATTCTGTATGAAACGGGTTGCCATTTTTCCGGGTTCCTTTGATCCCTTTACCATGGGGCATTACGATATTGTGATCCGTGGGCTTGAATTATTCGATGAGATCATCATAGCCATAGGTCAGAATACCAAAAAACAGCGATATTTTTCAATTGAATTAATGCTTGAGAAGATAAGTGAAACTTTTAAAGATCAGGAACGGATCCGTGTTTCGACGTATGATGAACTGACCGCTCATTTTGCGAAAAGGAATGAGGCGACTTTTTTATTAAGGGGGTTAAGAAATACTACGGATTTTGAATATGAGAATAGTATCGCCCAGGTAAATAAATATTTAAACACTGATCTTGAGACTGTTTTTCTGATTACCTCACCGCAGTATGCCTCAATCAACTCCTCAATAATAAAAGAAGTGCATCGGTACCAGGGAGATATAAACGAGTTTTTACCCTATAGGATCTGAGTTTTCTTCTTATAATATTTTCTGAACACCTGACGAATGGAAGGGTAGGTATTATACAGGGCTACATGAATCTCCCCGGGAGTCATCCACCTCACCTCTTCAATATTTTCTTCAATCTGTGGTTTAAGATTGGAATCATCAAGGCATTCCATTGAATACCAATATGTTTTTTTCAGTATATTTTTGTCATTACTTTTATAGGTATGATAGGTATTACATACCTTTTCCTTGAGTCTGACTTTGATATTGCATTCCTCTTCTACTTCCCGGACAGCCGTATCTTCAGGATTTTCCTTCGCATCCAGTTTCCCTTTGGGCAAGTCCCATTTTTTCAACCGGTATATCATCAGGATATGTCCGTCATGTTCGACCACACCTCCGGCTGCCCTGATAAAAGTATATTCGCTTTTAATAAAAGATATTGCTGCCTTGTAATTATCAACCTGGAAAGTAATAGAATCTACTTTTTTATTAGTGTTGGATTTGAGTTGCTGGAGATACTGGTCAATAATTCGTATTGAGGCATGCTGTATGAGTACATCTCCATGAAAGGTGTTGAAATCTATTTCTTCTGTTGCCTCTGCCACAATCACGTCATAATTTTTAAGCATCAACTGCCTTGTTGATGGGATGATCCGGAAAGGGGCGTCATTAATAAAGATTTTCATTATACCTATGGGGGTTTTTTAAGCGGTTTAGTGTCCGAAAGTCAAAAATAGGATAATTTTTTTAAATCCTATATTTTTGTCCTATGAACGAAAATACTTCAGTGGCCGGGCAGGTTATCAATTATCTGCTCGATATTGAGGCCATTAAATTAAATCTCAGGGAACCTTTTACCTGGGCATCGGGATGGAAATCTCCTATATATTGTGATAACAGGGTGTCATTATCCTATCCCTATATCAGGACCTTCATTAAGCGGGCTTTGACCAACGTAGTCAATGATAGGTTCAAGGGGACAGAATGTATTGCAGGGGTAGCCACGGCCGGTATTCCACAGGGTGTCCTTGTGGCCAATAACCTTGATCTTCCGTTTATCTATGTCCGATCAAAACCCAAAGGACATGGATTGACCAACCAGATTGAAGGCAAAATTGTTCCTGGTCAGAAGGTTGTTGTCATTGAAGATCTCGTATCAACGGGAGGCAGTTCTCTTGATGCTGTCGGAGCTTTGAAGGAGGCTTCCGTCGATGTGCTTGGAATGGCAGCTATTTTCACCTATGGCTTTGAAGAGTCATATGATCGTTTCAGGAAGGAGGATATCGCGTTTTATAGTTTAAGTGATTATAATACATTATTAGAAGTGGCCCTCAGCAGGGACTATATCAGGGCTGGGGAGCTTGACCGATTGAAAGCCTGGCGGGATGATCCTTCCGGATGGCGTTGATCAAGGCTTGAATTTTTCTACCACACCCAGACCAAATAATGCAAAATCATACCTGACAGGATCGGCAGGATCCATCGCTTTAAGGGTTTCCGTCAACTCGAGGGCCGTCAGCCAGTCCGTCTGCTTCCTGGTAATCAGTCCCAGTTGCCTGGCTACCCGGTCGACATGAAGATCAACCGGGCAGATCAGCTGCGAAGGGCTTATACGCTCCCAGATACCAAAATCCACACCCCGGTTGTCTTTTCTCACCATCCATCGCAGAAACATGTTCAGCCGCTTGCAGGTTGATTTTCGGAGTGGTGTGGGAATATGTTTCCGGGTCCTGGCCGGAGCTTCTTCCAGGCTGAAAAAGTAATTATGGAAGTGTATAAGCCCCTGTTCGATATTTTTAATGCGAGGCCCGGCGAAAAGGTATTCCAGCGACGAAAATCTCTTGAAATACCATTGAAGGAAGTGAATGAAGTATAATGTATCGGTGGCATTAAATGTACGGTGTTTGAAACCGGTCAGTTTTTTCAGATCATCTTCTGTGTGATCGCGGATAAATTCATAGGGTGCATGATCCATTAACAACATCAGCTCATGGCATTTTCTGATGATCGTCTTTCGCTGACCCCAGGCCAGTACGGCAGCAAAAAGTCCCGCAATTTCAATATCCTGCTTCCTGGTAAACAGATGGGGGATGCATACCGGATCACTTTCTATAAAGGTTGGTTGGTTATAACAAGCCGCCTTTTCATCAAGAAATTGCTTTAGATCTTTTTTATGGGCCATGAAAAGGGGTTCCGGTCAGGGATGGTAAGTGACCTCAACCGGGAATTGATTTTCGAAGGCACCAAGCCTGTCATAGGCGGTTTTCGAGATCTTTAAAAGAACGTTCCTGTTCACATCGGTTTCCGGTAATTTTCCTATTACTCTGACAAAAACCGTGAGATCGTTCATCTCATTTTTTACTTTCATAATGGTGCCGATAGGAGCATCCCTGTGCATCGCCAGGTATTTCTTGGTTTCCTCAGAACCCTCAATAATGCGGGCAATGCCTTTTTGTGTGATCTTTCTATACTCATCATCCGAGATGGTGGTGGTGATGTCCGGATCAGCGACATCCTGGGTTTTTACCTGAATTTCCCCATCCTGGCCTTCTTTATCTACTGCCAGTTCATTCTTGAATCTAACTTTTTTATCATCAGCATAGCCAATGATCAATTCCTGTCCGACATAAACGGCATTATCCTCCAGCCTGTTCCAGTCTTTCAGATCGATAGGCGACACATTATATTTTTCTGAAATACTGTATAAGGTTTCTCCCTGGTTAACAATGTGGATAGTCTTGCCATTGTTTTCCTGTTTTTGTTTGAATTCATTATACTTTTCGGCATCCCGGCTATTCATATAGATGACCAGTTTCTCACCTATGGCCAGTGTATTGCTGTTCCTTTTATTCCAGTTTTTGATGTCGTTTATGCTGACACCGTATTTGCGGGAGATGCTGAATAAGGTTTCTCCCGACCGCACGTCATGCTCTATGCGTCCCTTACCGGAGGAGATATTTCCTTGTCCGCTATAAGGGATCCTGATTTCCTGCCCGATATTTAAATCCTGATCAAGACCGGGATTGGCCTTGCGAATATCATTGAGGGATGTATTGTATTTTCGGGTAAGTGCATATAATGTCTCCCCCTGTTCAACCCGGTGTATAATGAAATTATTCTGTCCTTCTTTACGGATCCCTACCGAGTCAGCCGGATAAGCAAAAGAAGGATAGGTGATTAAAAGAAAAGTAAGACTGAGAATACAATACGTCAGTAAACTAATAAATTTCATAACACTATTTTTTATACTCCGGAATGAAAGGTAAACAAGCTCCCGGAGATTCATATTCAAAATTAATTATTAAAGCTGTCAATCGGAATAGTCGGGTAATAAAGGATTTCAGTTTAATTACCGGATAAAATTTCAACTTTTTCAATACTACCAGCAAAAAAGTTACCAAAAATCCATAGAACGCCGGTTTTACTGTTTAAATGAGCTGATATGCTTGTAATAAGTCATATTTTTTATGAAAACATATCCGGCAGCCCCCTGGTTTAAAGGAATAAAAGTTTTTATTTGTGTTAATTACGAAAGATAAATTCGTAATTTATAAGTAAAATTATTTCGGATAATCCCAAAGGATTTTGATATGAATCGATATATTTTATTCAATTTAGTTTTTTACCTGTCATTGATAATGACTGGTGCTAATGGCCAGACTACAGTGATGACTATGAAGATCGACAATACGATAGATCCACGGATGAATCGTTATACCGAACTGGCATTAAATTATGCTGATGACATTGAAGCGGATATCATAATCATTGAAATGGATACTTATGGTGGTGCCGTTAATGATGCTGATGATATCAGGACCCGGATCCTGGAATATTCAAAACCGGTATGGGTTTTTATAAATAAAGATGCTGCCTCGGCAGGTGCCCTGATCTCGATCGCCTGTGATAGCATTTACATGGCAAGTGGCAGCAGCATCGGAGCTGCTACGGTCGTTACGCAGGACGGGGTGGCCGCCCCGGACAAGTACCAGTCCTATATGCGTTCTATTATGCGATCCACGGCCGAGGCAAAAGGACGCGATCCTAAAATTGCCGAAGCCATGGTGGATGAGGAACTTGAGATAGAAGGCATCACCAAGGCGGGGGAGGTCATTACTTTTTCAACTTCAGAGGCCATCAAATATGATTTCTGTGAGGCGGAGGTTAATTCTGTTGCGGATATATTATCCCGTAATGCGGTCGAAGATTATGTGATCAGGGAGTTTTCTCTTTCAGGTACTGAAAAAGTGATCCGGTTTTTTCTTAATCCGGTTATCAGCGGCATTCTGATCCTGATCATTATTGGTGGAATATATTTTGAACTGCAGACGCCCGGCGTTGGTTTCCCCCTGATATCGGCCGTTATTGCAGCGGTACTCTATTTTGTTCCTTATTACCTGAATGGGTTAGCTGAAAACTGGGAGATCATCGTTTTCATTGGCGGCGTTGCCTTAATAGCGCTGGAGATTTTTGTGATCCCTGGATTTGGCCTGGCGGGTATCAGTGGACTGGTCTTCACGATCGGCGCCCTGATCCTTGTAATGCTTAATAATGATATGCTTGACTTTTCGTTTGTTAAATCCAGCGAGATCTTCCAGGCAGTGGCAACCATACTGGCCGGACTGTTCGGGAGTATAATAATCATGTTCTTTGGAGGGGTGCGTCTGACCAATACCCGTTTCTTTAAAAGGATAGCCCTGGAGACGGTCCAGAAAAGGATGGAAGGGTATACCTCCAATTTTAAGACGGAATCACTGCTCGGGAAAACAGGGAAAGCCTATACGGTGTTACGGCCCAGTGGTAAGGTGTTAATCGATGACGTTTTATATGATGCGTATACCCGGGGGGATTATATTCAACGGGATGAAGAAGTGATCGTAATCGGAGAAGAAGGCACCTCACTTAAAGTCAGGAAAGCATCCAAAGAATGAACCAGGCAATAAATAATCCCCGAATCTGCAGTTTTTCAAAATCCTGTATTTTAAATTATTATTCCCGGAGGTTCGTTTACCAATTACTACCCTGCCGTATCAATTAACCTGATATCCTATTGATGAAAACATCGTATAAGCATTAAGAGAAAACTATTCAGCATAAACGATCTAAAAACGTTAGTTTTGCAGGTGATAAGACATTTTGATGATATGAAAAAAATTAATTTATCGGTTTTAATCCTTTTATCAATCGCTGTTCTTTTTATTTCAAAGATCTCGGGGAGCACCCTGGACGATGGCTATGATATTTCAGTAAAGATCAATCATTTTAAGGATACGGTAGCCTACCTCGGATATCATTTTGGCGACCAAAAATTTGTTAAGGACACTGCCAGTGCCGGCAGCGATAACATGATCAGATTCAGGGGTGATGAAGTGTTAAAGCCTGGTATTTACTTTGTTTATTCACCTTCTGTCTACTTTGAACTGATCATTAATGATCAGCAGTTCTCCATTGAAACGGATACGGCTGATTTTATCAAACATATGAAGGTAGAGGGATCGCCTGAAAACAAAATATTCAATGATTTTCAACAATATATGTCGCAGAAACAGCAGCAGACGCGGGAACTTAGTCAAAAGCTTCAGGCCCTGGATAATAGCCAGGATGCGGAAGAAATTAGCGCGATCCGGGAGCAACTGGCGAACATCGGGAAAGAGATAGAATCCTACCAGGCGGATCTCATCACGCATAATGGCGGAACTTTCGTTGCCCGGTTGGTAAAAGCCATGCAGAAACCCAAGGTTCCTGATCCTCCAACCAATGAAGCCGGTGAGGTAGTGGATAAGAATTTCCAGTTTTTCTATTATAAAAGCCATTTCTTTGATGGTTTTGACTTGTCTGACCCCGGGTTGTTGAGAACGCCACTCTATCAATCCAAAATTGATGAATATTTGGATAAGCTTACTTATCAGCATCCGGATTCACTGAGCCAGGCAGCTGATAATTTGTTAAGCCGGGCAGCATCCAATGATGAGACCTTTCGTTATCTGCTGGTCAAGCTGACAAATAAATATGAGACGTCCAATATTATGGGGATGGAAAGGGTGTTTGTATATCTTGCCGAAAATTACTACTTGAAAGGGAAGGCCTTCTGGGCTGATGACGAACTGGTAGAGAAATTCGAAAAGCGTGTCAAGGAACTTAAGCCTAATCTGGTGGGGAATACGGCTCCTGAAATGATATTGAGGGATACTCTGATGCGGCCTGTCCGTTTAAGTGACCTTAACAGCAGATTCACCATCCTGTATTTTTATGACCCCGATTGCGGACATTGTAAAAAAGTAACGCCCCAATTAAGGGATATGTATCCACGTATGAAGGAAAAGAATGTGGAGGTTTTTGCGGCCTGTACCATCACGGATACTGAAAAATGGAAAAAATATATCCGCGACAATAATCTTCCCTTTATTAATGTTTCCGACCCCTATTATCAGAGTAACTTCAGGGCTGATTATGACATAAAGAGTACGCCTAAGATATTTGTACTCGATAAGGAGAAGGAGATCATTGCCAAGCGACTGGGCATTGACCAGCTTGAGGATTTCATCAACCGGATGATCGAGTTTGAAGATAATGACAAGTCCTGATATCAGTTCAGACCGCTTCTTATTGCGATGATCTCAATGAGTTCATGAATACCGGGAGGCATGAAATAGCCGTACTTGCAATAATTCAATCCGGTGCCTGCTACCAGGCTTATGAAATATATTATAATTCTAATTTTCAGTATCGGGAAAAATCTGTGCATGCTGATAATGTTTAAAATAAGGGAAGGCTTCCGTCCGAAGCCTTCCCTTATCAACCTAACCAACCTATTTTCCTCCTTTTGACAAACCCAGGAGACTTGGTTATTATCTATATTGAGATAATTATGCCAATTGATGAAAGTCCAATTAAAGCCTTCCTGGAGCGATTATCACCAACCAATAATGCCAAATATGGATTTTAATTCTAAAAACGGGAAACGATCCCACTAATGTTTTATTGAAAAAGAAGGATGGTTTGCCGGGGTTCCCATGGATTGACTGACATGGTCTACCCTTGCCAGGCGGGGTCCCTGATGGCACCAGAGAATGAAATGGTCCAAGTCGCTTTCATAGCCCTCGGCATCAATAAAAACGGAACCATCGTACTGGTTTTTTACATAGCCTTTGATATTATGTTCATGGGCTTTTTGAACGGCGGAATATCTGAACCCTACACCGTGCACCCGGCCCGTTATGGTCAGCTTAACATTTTTAATTTTATCATTCATGAACCGTTTTGGGATTTCAGCGCTTTCATAATTGATACTCCGGCAGAGGTGCCCAGCCGGTCTGCACCGGCTTCGATCATCTTCAAGGCTGTTTCCAGATCCCTTATCCCTCCGGCTGCTTTAATCCCTACATGCGATGGAAGCACAGATCGCATCAGACGGACATGCTCAATTTTGGCACCTGAGTGCGCAAAACCGGTTGAAGTTTTAACAAAATCCGCTCCGGCATCCTGACATATAAGACATGCTTTTTTGATCTCCTCCGTATCAAGGTATGCCGTTTCAATAATTACCTTAAGGATTTTCTCATGTTCATGAAGCAGGCTCGAACATTTGGCAATATCTGTTTTTACCCAACTCATGTTCGATTTAAAGGCTGAAATATTCCAGACGATATCCACTTCATCAGCACCATCTTCAATTGCCTGCCTGATCTCGGCAATTTTAGTTTCTGTCTTATTATATCCAAAGGGAAATCCTCCAATGGTAACCATTTGAATATTCTGGTCCCGGAGGAGTCCGGAAGCCATCTTAACCCAGAAGGGGGGTATGCAGATCCCGGCAAACTGATGATCGATACCTTCCTCTATTACCTTTTCTATTTCTTTTTGACCAGCCTCGGGTTTTAGGAGGGTATGTTCAATAAAACGATTCAGATGATCCATAGCCTAATGAACAAGTTCACAGATCTTGCAGAATTTCTTTTTTCCCGGAGGACGCTTCTTGGGAGGCCTTTTATGTCCGAAATAGGTTGGATCGGAATATTCCCGCTTTCTCATTTTTTTTCTCATTTTTTTATGCCTTTTGGCATTGGCCTTCATCCGCTCCTCGTATTCGACCTTCTTCTGGTCATAATAATCATTTATATCGCTATTCCCCTTCGTCTTTTTCTTCGATTTTTTAAGCTTGCCCTTAGAATCCGCATATTCAAACCTGCTGAGATCATCCCCTTTACTGGTTGGTGGAGGGGTTTCCTTCTGACCAAAAGCAAGGAATGATAGGATCATAAAAACCGGAATAATGAGAAGTTTTTTCATCACGTATCTCTCTTTCTGCCCGGGTAATAACAAATCATACCCGGTACACCTTGTTTAAATAAAATAACTGTCGATAACCGGCAGTATTGCCCTAAAGGTAAAAAAAATATCAATCAGTTAAAAATTAACTGACCGTCGATCCGTCGTCAGTCTCACCATCCGGGGTGAGGAATCGCAGTTTACCCTTATGATCTTCAGTCATAAGGATCATCCCCTGCGATTCGATACCCATCATTTTTCTTGGCTGCAGATTGGCAAGGAGGATCACTTTTTTGCCAGTCACCTGTTCCGGTTCAAATTGTTCGGCGATTCCACTTAAAACTGTTCGTGTTTCAACGCCGATATCGACCGTCAGCTTTAAAAGTTTCTTTGATTTTTCCACTTTTTCAGCCGCCCGGATGGTACCGGCCCGCATATCCATTTTGATAAAATCATCGAAATTGATCTCGGTTTTGATAGTTGGGTATTCTTTCATTTTTTCAAGTTCGTTGGCATCTCGCGATTCCTTTAATTTTTTCACCTGTTCTTCAACACATGAATCATCAACTTTTTCAAAAAGGAGGAATGCCGGGTTAATCTGATGTCCGGACCCAAGCAGTTCCTCTGCTTTGGCTTCCTCCCAGTCAAGAGGCTTGATATTCAGCATTTGAATGATTTTTCCGGCACTGAAAGGAATAAAGGGTTCACCAAAAACGGCTAGTTTGGCAACGATCTGCAGGGCAATATTCAAGATTGTTTTAACCCTCTCAGGATCTTCCTTGAACACTTTCCAGGGTTCCGTATCTGCAAGGTATTTATTGCCGTTACGGGCGAGTTCAATAAAGTAACCCAAAGCTTCCCTGAATTTAAAACTATCGAGTGCCGATTCAATACTGTCCGGCAGCGCGTGAATCCGGCGGATCACCTCCCGGTCATAATCGGTCAGCGCACCTTTTTCCGGTACCTGGCCGTCAAAGTACTTATGGGTTAGGACTAGCGCACGGTTAATAAAATTACCCAGGATGGCTACCAGCTCGTTATTGTTCTTCGCCTGAAAATCTTTCCAGGTGAAGTCGTTATCCTTGGTTTCCGGGGCATTGGCACAAAGGGTATACCGCAATACATCTTCCTTACCAGGAAATTCCTCCAGGTATTCATGAAGCCATACCGCCCAGTTCTTGGATGTGCTGATCTTATTGTTTTCGAGATTCAGGAATTCATTGGCGGGAACATTATCCGGAAGGATATAATCCCCGTGAGCTTTCAGCATGGCTGGGAAAATAATGCAGTGAAATACGATATTGTCTTTACCAATGAAATGAACAAGACGTGTATCGGGTGACTTCCAGTAGGGTTCCCATTCTTTATCATGATCAAGGGCCCATTGTTTGGTGGCCGAAATATACCCGATCGGAGCGTCGAACCATACATATAATACCTTCCCGCCGGCATCGGCAACCGGTACGGGCACTCCCCAGTCCAGATCCCTTGTTACGGCCCTTGGATTGAGGCCGTTGTCAAGCCAGCTCTTGCATTGACCGTAAACATTGGATTTCCACTCCTTGTGATCTTCCAGGATCCATTCTTTAAGCCATTCTTCGTCCTTGTCCAGGGGAAGGTACCAGTGCCTGGTTTCCTTTAATACCGGCTTTGCTCCGCTCAGGGTCGACCGGGGATTGATGAGTTCGGAAGGGCTCAGTGAGGAACCACAATTTTCGCACTGATCGCCATAGGCTTCCTGGAAATGGCAATTAGGGCAGGTGCCTATGATATACCGGTCAGCAAGAAACTGTTTTGCTTCTTCGTCATAATACTGATCTGAAGTTTTTTCCGTAAATACATTATCATCATAAAGTTTTTTGAAAAATCCACCTGCAGTTTCATGATGCAGGGGGGAGGAGGTACGGTCGTAAACATCGAAGCCTATTCCCAGTGCCCGGAAAGCTTTCCGGTTGATCTCATGATATTTATCTACGATCTTCTGGGGTGTCGTATTTTCCTTTTTTGCCCTGATCGTGATGGGTACGCCATGCTCATCGGAGCCACATATAAATAATACGTCTTTCTTCTTTGATCGCAGGTACCTGACATATATATCTGCCGGGATGTATACACCGGCAAGATGCCCGATATGTACCGGGCCATTGGCATAGGGCAGTGCAGCAGTAACCGTATGTCTTTTGTATCTTTTTTCCCTTCTCATGAATAAAAAATTTAGGCAAAGATAATCATTACCGGAGAGTAGCGGTATTTTAAGGCATATAATAGGTGAAAGGGAAGCAGGAAGTGATGATCCATGGTAAACACCGAAGGAAGTACAAAAAATATTTTTTTAAAAAACCGATGAGGAGTAGGTTTTTTTTTTTAAATTTCAAGGAAAGATGCAATATAAAGCCAGAAAATAAAAGCATTATATAAACAAAGTACAATTTTTTGTTTCGGCAGGTCATTGTTGGCCAGCTATTTGAAGGATTACGATATTAGAATTATATTGAATGATTGATTTTTCTTCATTCATCCAGGCAAATCAAGACCCATCTCTTTTGATTGATTCAACGGGTAAGATCATAGCAGTAAACCCTGCCTGTGAGACCTTCCTCGGCTTTACTGCCACCCACCTGGAAAGAAGACCGGTTGACCAGCTTTTTCCCGGGCTAAAAGGAATCCTTCAGCAACGCACAACACAACCCACCGGATCTCAAACCCTGCGTTCTTCATTTAAAGGGCAGGAGGGGATATTTCAATTAACGCTGAGCCGTTTTTTACAGGAGGATCAGACGTTTTACTGGATAATAATTGAAAAAGACCGGGGAGATGAATCGCGCCCAACATCCTATGATATCCTGCATTCTGAGTCGGAGAAACTTAAACAGAGGTATCAGTTGGCCGTCGAGGCAGGCCATACAGGTATCTGGGATTATTCGTATGAAACCGGTGAACTGATCGTCGATGACAGCCTCAAAGGGTTGCTGGGCTATCCCCTGGGAGAGGCGATCGATGAATCGACGTTCTGGGACAAGTTATTGTTCCCACAGGACCGGCAGCTCCTTAAGGGGTCTGTTGAAAAAAACCTGGAAGAGAGAAAAACCTATTTTGAAGAGACATTCAGGATGCGTCACCGGCGGGACATCCCATTATGGGTCTTATGCCGGGGCAAGATCTTTTATCGCAATACCAGGCCGTACCGGATCATCTGCTCGGTTACTGACATCACGGACAGAAAGGAGTCCAGCGAGAAACTGAGAAAGGCTTTAATAAATTTTAAGGCGGTCTTCGATGCTTTTCCCGATTTGTTCTTCAGGGTTAACCGGCTGGGTGATTTCCTGGAGATCATGGCAGGGGAATCCGCCGGATTCGGTATTCGTAATATCAGGGATTGTGAAGGGATGAACCTGAAGGATGCTTTTCCGGAGAAGGAATATTTCCTTCTTTATGAAAGTCTACAGAACGCATTTACCTCATTTAATGTTGAACGGTGTGAATATCAGCTTGAGATTGAAGGCGGGAAAAAATATTATGAGGCAAGGATCATTGCCATCACTTCCTCAGAAGCTATCGGTATTGTACGCGATATCACGGAAGCGGTGAAGGTGAATCAGGAGCTGATCACTGCCAAGCAGACCGCCGAGGAGGCGCTTAACGCAAAAGATGAGTTCCTGTCAATGATGAGCCATGAGATCAGGACGCCTCTCAACGTAGTGATCGGCATGATATACCTGTTGTTGGAACAGGATCCGAGGGAAGATCAGTTGAAATTTATCAATACATTGAAATTCTCTGCCGACAACCTGCTCAGCCTGATCAACGACCTGCTCGACTTTGCCAAGATCAGGGCGGGGAAGGTTGTGTTTGAAAAAACTGAATTTAAGATACGGGAGGTGGTCAGCAATGTTTATGAAAGTTAT
>CAZYDB010000017.1:0-28598 GCA_964645995.1 uncultured Roseivirgaceae bacterium | reverse complement strand
TTCATACAACTTATTGACCAGGTCGGGCGTAACATCATCAAGTATTGACTTGCCGGTATACAGGGTGTTTACATTCTTAATTTTGCCGGTTTCATAGTCTTCGGCATTCAGGTTCAGCGATTTGGCTTTGATCCTCAGGTTAACATCCTTGGTGACGAGGATCACCCGCTTGTTCTTCAGTTCATACTGCAGGTTTAAGGCGGCATTTAGTATTTTATGATCCGCCTTCCGCTCATCAAAGATCTGCTCCGCATCCAGGCTCTTTTTGCTTGGCTGGGTCATCAATACCTTGAACTTACCCCGGCCCTTGCCGTTGATCGGGATCCACTCCTGCAGCTTATGTCCCCTGGACAGGTTATCCATCAGGCGGATGAACTCCCTGGCCTCGAAGTTGATCGTGTCGTTTCCTTTTTTAAAATTATCAAGTTCTTCCAAAACGGTGATCGGGATCCCCACGTCGTGTTCCTGGAAGTTTAAAATCGCATCATGGGAATATAATATGACCGAGGTGTCCAATACAAAAATCTTTCCCTGGTCAGCACTGGGTTTTTTCATTTTCAATGGTTAATAAACTGCTAATTTCTGTCTGTAGATATCTTCTTCTTCCCTGGGGATGATCTCCAGGATATTCGAGAGCACCAGCCATACCAATGTTTTGGAAGCAATATATTTATTAATTCCGGCGATCTTTGAAAACTCCCCGAGTGTAATCTCCGGGTTTTCACCGAGGTAATTCATCAGGATCTTTTCTTTTTCACCCAACTGCACTTTCATACCATGTTTTCTGTTTTTGCCTTTCATGACCTCTCTCACCTCCCGGCTGGCCTGTATGCTGCGGTCATCCAGCCTGATATACACTTTTTTTCTTCCGGACGATTGTTTATCGACCGCATAGTGCGGTTTCCGGTCGCTTTCGAAAATCGTATAATTAAGAACAGCCCTTTTATCGCTGATGCGGACTACATCTATGGCATAGTTGATCCTTGGAAAACAATACCTGGAAATGGCATTTTCAAGCACAAAGAGGTCTTCTTCTGGCGTTTTGGTGCCGGTTATTGTTCCGTCATCGTCAATACCGATCAATAGGTTTCCTCCTTTGGTATTGGCAAAGGCGATGATCTCCTTGATTATTTTTTCCGGGAAGTTGGCCTTTTTCTTGAACTCGGTCACTTCGTTTTCCCCGTTCATTACCAACTTTTTAATATCCCTGGTGTCCATCAAATTAATATAAAAAAGAGCGGCATGAATTATCTTTTTCCAACTTTAAAATTACTTAAAAATTGAATTTACTAAAAGGAATTGGGTCAATAATCCAAATCTTCCTCTCCACTATCTTTCATTGAAAGCATGCTGCTCAGGAGATCTTTAAACTGCAATCCTGCGACAAGGTTCTTTTTACTGATCAAACTATATTCCGACAGGCCATGCAAGGCAAATTCCATCATGAAATACAGCAGATTTTCATCTTTTATTTTCTGATATTTAATCACCAGTTCTTTAAGTCCAGGAACCTTATCGAGGGTTTTTTTATAGGCTTTCTGGTCGGTGTCGTTCATCAGGTCGATCTCGTTCCCATCGCCAAACCAGCTAGTGATCTTCCGGTAAGGATTACCATCTTTTTGTTTTCTGGCCTTGTCGGGATCAGGAAAATACTCTTTAAACTGTGTACGGATCGCTTTGCCGATAAGGTCCTGGGCCACGATGCCGGGACCTTCCTGTTCTCCTTCATAGACCAGCTCGATCTTACCGGTCACCGAGGGCACCACGCCCAGAAAATCCGCAATCCTGATATTCACTTTCTTTTCATTATTGATCAGCGCCCTTCTTTCCGCTGCACTGAGCAGGTTCTCAAAGGCTGATATCGTCAGCCGGGCCGATACGCCGCTCTTATGATCCACATATTCCGAATGCCTGGCTTCTATGGCTATCTGCTCGATGATGTCGCGGCTAAGCTCATTGAGGGTGATCGTCTCTTGCTGTTCCGGTTTAATCCGGGCTTCCTGCCGGGTGATCTGTTTGCCTACTTCTATCGACCGCGGATAATGGGTGATGATCTGGCTGTCGATGCGATCCTTGAGTGGTGTCACGATAGAGCCCCTGTTGGTATAATCCTCCGGGTTAGCCGTGAAGATGAACTGGATGTCGAGGGGCAGCCGCAGCTTGAACCCGCGGATCTGTATGTCGCCCTCCTGGAGGATATTAAAAAGGGCCACCTGTATCCTGGCCTGGAGGTCAGGCAATTCGTTAATTACGAAAATGCTGCGGTGCGACCTTGGGATGAGCCCGTAGTGGATCACCCGTTCATCAGAATAGGGAAGCTTGAGCGCCGCCGCCTTGATGGGGTCAACATCACCGATCAGGTCGGCAACGGACACATCAGGTGTGGCCAGCTTCTCGGCATAGCGGGTTGACCGTTGGATCCATTCCACAGGCGTTTTATCACCGTGTTCTTCAATCTGATCATGCCCGTAACGGGTGATCGGGTGAAGCGGATCATCGTTTAACTCGGATCCGCTGATCACAGGGATATATTCATCAAGCAGCTTGATCATCATCCGGGCGATCTTCGTCTTAGCCTGTCCGCGCAAACCCAGGAAATTGATATTATGCATCGAGAGGATGGCCCTTTCGATATCAGGGATCACCGTATCTTCATAACCATAGATACCCTGAAAGGGATTAAGCCGTTTACTGAGCTGGATGATCAGGTTGTCCCTTAACTCCTGTTTGATGGACTTCTGCCGGTAGCCGGACGATTTCAGTTCTCCCAAATTCTTGATCCCAACAAGCTGGTCAGCGGGAAGGTCTTTATATTCCATAGGTAATCAGAAGGTTTTTTTTCGGTTTCTTTTATAATCTTCAAATACCAGATGTCCCAGCCCTTTTAAACTTGAATAATAGGCGTTTCCCTGGTTTACTTTTGTGAATTCCTGAACGAACTGTTTCAGATACGGATCGGTGGCGATCATAAAGGTTGTTATCGGAATATTCAGTTTACGGCATTGGGCCGCCAGGTTGAACGTTCTGCTGGTGATCTTCCTGTCGAGGCCGAAGCTGTTCTTATAATACTTCAGGCCCTCCTTCAGGCAGGTGGGCTTGCCATCGGTGATCATGAAGATCTGCTTATTGGGCGTTTTCCTTTTTCTCAGCAGGTCCATAGCCAGTTCCAGGCCGGCTACGGTATTGGTATGGTAAGGGCCGACTTTAAGGTAGGGGAGGTCTTTGATCTCTATCTGCCAGGCATCATTGCCGAAAACGATGATCTCGAGGATGTCTTTTCTGTATTTACGGGTCACCAGCTCAGCCAGCGCCATGGCTACCTTTTTGGCCGGCGTGATCCGGTCCTCCCCATAGAGGATCATAGAATGGCTGATATCGATCATCAATACCGTCGACGTTTGTGTTTTATATTCGGTTTCGACCACTTCAAGGTCGTTTTCTGTCAGGATAAAATCACCGTAACCCTGGTTGATCTGAGCATTTCTAAGGGAATCGGTCATGGATATCTGCTCCAGTGTATCCCCGAACTGATAGTTGCGCCGGTCGGTGCTCTGCTCATCACCCTGCCCGCTATCAGGCGTCGGGTGTGCGCCTCTTCCTGATTTTTTCAGCTTACCGAAGACCTCTTCAAGGGCACTCTTCCGGATAGCCTGCTCACTTTTGGCGGTGATCTTCAATTCTCCCCTTTCGCTATCTTCGGTGAGATAACCCTTATTTTTGAGGTCTTCGATGAAATCACCCATCCCGTATTGCTCAGTGGTGATGTTGTATTGCATGTCAAGCTCATTCATCCAGCCCAGCGTTTCCGATACATCTCCCGCAGTGATCACCAGTAACTGCATGAAAATATTGAGCATGTTTTCATAGCTGCCTCCAGCAGCGGTCTGTGGGGGCACATATTTACTAAACCGGTATCCGCGCATTTTCCTCAATTAATCATTTTGTGATGTAAACCTGTACACTACCTGCTAAAAACCATCCTGTTCAAATAATTGTTTTTTAATTTTATTAAAACAAAGGTTTTCAGCTTCTCTAACCAGGAAGAACCGGGTCCCTTTGATGCCGGATCATCCGAATGAGCCGGCAGTTCAGGAAGGCCAATTTTAAAGATAATAAGATTTTTTAAACTTTTTGGGGTTCGAGTATATCCATATATACTTTTTCATACATAGGCAGTATTTTATCCACCCTGAAATCATTGGCTCTTTCGAGCGCTCCGGCTTTGAATTTTGAAAGGTTCTTGTCATCCAGGATCATCAGCGCTTTATTCGTCATATCCTCCACATCTCCTACATTGCATAAATACCCGGAAACACCATCTTTATTTAATTCCGGCAGCCCGCCGGCATTGGAAGAGATCACGGGCACCTCGCACGACATGGCTTCCAGTGCCGCCAGTCCGAAACTCTCTTTCTCTGAAGGCATGATGAACAGATCTGATACCGACAGCACCTCTTCGATTTGGTCGAGCTTACCCAGGAAACGGATATCATCGCATGTACCCAGCTCCCGGCAAAGGTTCTCGATTTTGATACGCTCGGGTCCATCCCCTACGAGCAGCAGTTTAACAGGCATCTTTTTCCGCAGGTTATAGAATACCATCAAAGCATCCTCCACTCTTTTCACTTTTCTGAAATTGGAGGTATGCACGATCAGTTTCTCATCATTCGGGCAGATCGCTGTCTTGAAATGGTCCTTTTTCTGCTTTTTAAACCTGCTGATATCAATAAAATTAGGGATCACATGAATTTCCTTGGTAATGTTGAAATGCTCAAGGGTATCCTGCTTCAATGATTCGGATACGGCGGTGATAGCATCTGAGCTGTTGATGCTGAAGGTAACCACCGGCTCATAGGAAGGATCTTTACCTACCAGGGTGATATCGGTACCATGGAGGGTAGTCACAAATGGGATCTTGATCCCCTGGGTAGCGAGGATCTGGCGCGCCATATAGGCGGCGGAAGCATGCGGTATGGCATAATGCACATGCAGCAGGTCCAGTTTTTCATATTTTACCACATCAACCATCTTTCCGGCCAGGGCCAGCTCGTAGGGAGGATAGTCAAAAAGGGGATAAGGATTGATGGACACCTCATGGTAGAAGAGGTTCTCATTAAAGAAATCCAGTCTTGAGGGTTGTGAGTAGGTGATAAAATGGATGTGGTGACCATTCTGCGCAAGGGCCTTACCCAGTTCTGTCGCCACAACCCCGCTACCGCCATAAGTAGGGTAGCATACAATTCCGATTTTCATCATTCTTTGTTAAGGATTGAACTATAAATTACAGTCTGAATTCTTTTACGTACATCCTGATCGATTAGTTTTCTGTTTTCAGCATCAGGATACGAGCGATTTGATAAAAATATATAAATTAAATCATATTCCGGGTCCACCCAGGCATAAGTTCCGGTAAAACCGCTATGGCCGTAGCTTTTTTGTGAAGCGAAAAAAGAAGCCGGGTTATAATCATCGCCAATGATCATCGGCTTATCCCATCCGAGTCCCCGGCGGTTATTTTTGTATTGTCTTCGGGTAAATTCATTCAATGTGTTGGGCTGAAAATACCTGATCCCTCCGTAATACCCATCCTGGAGGTTCATCTGAAGGATCTTGGAAAGTTCATAGGCGTTGGAAAAGAGGCCGGCATGCCCGGCTACCCCTCCGTAAATAGAAGCTATTTCATCATGCACATTACCCTGGATCAGGTCTTTCCTGAAATGCCCGTCTACCTCCGAAGGCACCAATAGGTCTACCGGGAATTTTTTTCTTGGCAGGAAGGAGAACGCCCTCAGTCCCAGCGGTTCAAAGATAAATTCTTCCAGAAAACGGTCAAGGGGCATAGCCGTGATTTCTTCTATCAGCCTCTGGATGACATAAAAACCCATATCACTGTATTTATACTCATAGGGTTTTTCAGGGTCTTCTTTTTCAATCAGGTCCGACTGGATGATCCAGCTCCACAGGCTGTCGCGCAGGGCAGGTTTGGTGAAGAAACCGGGCGTTACTTCGATGCTGTATTCTCCCGACGGCTGCCTGCGGTAGTATTTTTTATAGTTACCGGCCGGGAAGATGGTCTTCTTCCAGAAGGGGAGATAGGGAAACAGGCCGGATTGATGGGTGAGGATATCCCTGATGATGAGGTCTTCCTTATTGGTATTGATCAGTTCAGGCAGATACCTGGATATTTTCTTATCCAGGTCGACCAGCCCTTTGTCATAGAGCATCATTAAGGCTTGGATGGTCCCTGCCACTTTGGTGACCGAAGCCAGGTCATACATCGAATGGTCGGTGATCGCCTTCAGGCTGTCATATGTCTGATAGCCATACTGCTTGTTAAAGATGACGCTACCTTTTCTTGCGATCAGCACCTGGCATCCGGGCATGGCTTTTTCCTCGATTGCCTCCTGAACGATGTTATCGATTGCCTCGCAATAAGGATCTGTCAACCCCAGTCTTTCCGGGTACCTGAACGAGAGCCTTCCCAGCATCCTGGTGTCGACACCTGCTCCTTCCCTCAGTTGAGGACTTACCGTTACCGGCAGCCTGCCCCTGGCCGGTAGGGCCCCAAATAGGATCTGGGGGACTACCTGGCGGGAGTAAGGAGTGTCCTCATAGCCGCAGAGGAGGTGCCGGATGCCGCTGAAAAGGTCCAGGGTGTAAGGGATGCCAAACACGACCAGGACCACCTGTGTCGACTGATCCAGCGCCCGAATGAAGTCGATGGTCTTTTTGCTGACAGCATACTGGCCGCGGTTGCCGGATACCTTATGCAAGGAAATGATCACTACTTCATAGGCGGCCAGGCGGTTCAGCAGGCGTTCATAGTCCAGGTTGGGCGCCTGGTCATCGGTGACAGCAAAATGGTCAACGGAGGTATATTGATCAAGCATCGACTGAAAATCAAGTGGTTGGCCGGCATTAACAGCTAAGGATGCAAAGCGGGTGGTATCGATCAGGTGAAAGGGAATCAGGTTATCTTCGTTTTTCACCAGGGTGATGGCATGTTCAAAAATTTCCTGGTTGAGAGCCGGGACCGGGCCGTTGATCCTGCGGGTCAGATCTCCGGCGCTTCGTTTTTCTGTCTCATTCAATCCTGCCTGGTACTTACGATACAGTATTTTTTTGACCCGCCCATCCAGCTCATCACCGGATATCCTGCCATCATCCAGTGCTTTGTTCAATTCCGTTATTGTTTTGCCGGTATTGACGGGCATCACAAGGATATCATTACCTGCCTTGAAGGCTTCCACTTCCAGTTTTCCGGCGGGTATTACCGAGGTGACGCCCCTCATGTTCAACGCGTCGGTGAAGGTGATCCCCCTGAATCCCATTTCTTCCTTCAGCGTTCCTGTAACGATATTTTTGGAGAGTGAAGCACTCCATCCCTGCCGGGCTTCCAGGGCGGGGATGTTCAGGTGGGCTACCATCATGCCTTCGAGACCTTCGGCGATGGCTTTTTTAAATGGAACCATCTCGATGGAATCCAGCCTTTCACGGGGATGTCCGATGAGGGGAAGTGCGTAATGAGAGTCGGTGCGGGTATCGCCATGCCCCGGAAAATGTTTGCCGGCAGCCATGATGCCGTTATCCTGCAAGCCCCTGATGCAGGCAATTCCTTTTTCTGCTACCTGCTGTGGGTTTTCACCGAACGACCGGACATTGATAACCGGATTGGCGGCATTATTATTCACATCGAGGACCGGGGCGAAGTTGATATGCACCCCCAGCAGCCGGCACTGGCGTGCAATTTCCGCTCCGTAATTATAGATGATGCGGTTATCCCGTATGGCGCCGAGGGTCATCTGGCGGGGCAGGCTTTCAAGGCTGTCCAGTCGCATGGCTGCCCCCCACTCGGCATCCATAGCAATAAATAAAGGCACCCTGGCGACCTCCTGGAAGCGGCGTGTCAGGTCATATTGCATTTGTGGCGATCCCTGGAAAAAGATCAAGCCGCCAATATGATATCTTTCAATGAGGTTCTGCAGGTTTTGATAATACGATCCCTGTTTGTTGGAATAAGCGGCAACCATAATGAGTTGCCCTATCTTTTCTTCCTGTGAAAGACCAATTAATATGCTGTCGGCCCAGCTTTCGGCCACCGGATCCGGCTGGCCGGTCTGGCTGAAAACAAATTGAAACCGGAACAGCAGCATGAAGACAATCACAATACTACCTTTCACCTGTAAACCCATTGATCACTTATGATTTATTCAAATAATACGTTAATTTTGCTGCAATCAAGAAATTGAAATTATGAGATTTCTGTCATTAACACGACTCCCCAAAAATAAACGTTTTAATTTTCAACCACGATACTATGATCCGATAAAAGAAGAGATCGAAGAGCGAACGAACAGGATTAAATCGGAGATGGATCCTTCCACCGCTGCCGGTTACCGGGAAAATATTGCCGCCGCTTTCAGGCGAAGAAGCCGGCGGGAGAAGAAATCAGGCCTGATACAGTTCAGTTTTGTCATCATCTTCACCCTGATTTTCTTTGGATATCTTTATTTCGGCGACAGGATCTTTTTTACTTTTCTTATTTTAATTCCAATTTATATTTGGATAAAGTTAAGAAGGAGGGGCTGAACAATACATGTCGGATATCATTCAATTATTACCCGAATCCATTGCCAACCAGATCGCTGCAGGGGAAGTGGTTCAACGACCGGCTTCGGTGGTCAAGGAACTGATAGAGAATGCTGTTGATGCCAATGCCACCAACATCCAGGTGATCGTCAGGGAGGCCGGGAAGACTCTTATCCAGGTGATCGATGACGGGCAGGGGATGTCCCTTACCGATGCCAGGATGAGTTTTGAAAGGCATGCCACCTCAAAGATCAGGGCTGCCGACGACCTTTTCCAGATAAAAACCCTTGGCTTTCGCGGAGAGGCCCTCGCCTCGATAGCGGCAGTTGCCCAGGTAGAACTGAAGACGAAAAGAGCGGAGGATGAACTGGGTACCAGGATAATGATAGAAGGTTCCAGGGTGATCAGCCAGGAGCCTGAAGCCTGCCTTAACGGCACCTCCATCGAAGTGAAAAATCTTTTTTACAATGTGCCTGCCAGGCGTAACTTTCTAAAATCCAACTCGGTAGAAATGCGCCATATCATTGGTGAATTTCAGCATAATGCCCTTAGCCGTAAAGGTATCGGATTCAGGCTTTTTCAGAATGACATGGAGGTTTATAACCTGCCGGCCGGCAAACTGGTGAAACGTATTGTTAATATTTTCGGCCGCAACTACCAGGAACAATTGGTCGTTTGCCAGGAAGATACTCCACATCTCCGGATAATGGGCTATATAGGAAAGCCTTCTTTCGCAAAAAAAACGCGGGGTGAGCAGTTTATCTTTGTCAATAACCGCTATATCAGGAGCAACTATCTGAACCATGCCATTCAGACAGCCTATGAGAACCTGCTGCCTAAAGACTATTTCCCCTTTTATGTGCTTTTCCTGGACATAGACCCCAGGCATATCGATGTTAATGTTCATCCTACCAAGACGGAGATCAAATTTGTTGACGAGCGGACGATCTATGGTGTTTTGAAAGCTACTGTCAAACAGGGGCTAGGCCAGCATAATATCTCGCCCAGCCTTGATTTCAGGAGTGATATCAACCTCGACCTAAGTGAGAAGTATGGCGGTGAGCGGAAGGAAGAGACCACCCGCGACCTCAATTATGAGCGTTTGCGGCCTACGGGACGCGATTTTTCAAATAGTAAAAATTGGGAGCACTTGTATGAAGGGTTGGAAACCGATGACGAACTTAGCGGAAGCCAAGAAACAGCGCTCCCAAAGGAGATAACCGATTCCATCATCATCGAAAGCAGCGCCCACCTCTCTGGCCAGCCGCAGGCTTTCCGATCTACTGATCAGACGGCGGCGGGACCGGTGACTTACCAGGTACATGGCCGGTATATCATGTCGCAGGTAAAATCCGGCCTGATGATGATTGACCAGGTGGCAGCTCATCAGCGTATCATTTACGAGAAATATTTGAATGAGCTGCAGCATAACACAGGCACCTCACAGAAAGTATTATTTCCGGCAACGGTGGAATTAAACCCTGCCGATTATTCTCTCGTTATGGATATCAGGAGTGAAATTATGGCACTTGGTTTTGAGATCGACCTGTTTGGTAAGGATACCATCGTAATTAACGGCATACCTTCGGGAATGACAGAAATTAATGAAAAAGAAGCTTTTGAAGGGTTGATCGAGCAGTATAAACAGAATGAGGAAAAGCTGGATCTCAAAACCAATGAGAACCTGGCTATGTCGATGTCCCGTTATACGGCCGTCAGGGAAGGTAAATTATTGAATGACCAGGAGCGCAAATCACTTATCGACCGATTATTTGGTTGTAAAAATCCAAATTATTCGCCTTTTGGTGATTTAACATTTTATATTTTTACCCTTGAAAAATTGAAAGGATATTTTAATGCTAAAAATTAATGTTCGGAAATTTAACACCTGTCGTACGTAACCTGTTGGTCATCAACATAGGACTGGCACTAATCCAGGGACTGTTCAACCTTGATCTGATCAGCATTGGGGGGCTGAGGTATATCCATGCTGAAACCTTCTATCCTTTTCAGTTTTTCACCTATATGTTCATTCACGCGCGAGGCTTTGGACATATTTTCGGTAATATGCTGGCCCTGTTTATTTTCGGTCCCTGGCTCGAAAGGGTCTGGGGATCACAAAGATTTATGGTTTTCTACCTGGTGACCGGCATTGGTGCAGGGATCCTCTGGTCGGGCGTGAACTATTTTGAAGTGAAAGGCATTGAAAAAGATGCGGAAGCCTATTATAATGACCCGAATCCGGAAAAGTTCAATAAATTTATTATTGACCACTGGCAACTCAATAACCAGATGGAGAACATGATCGAAAGTTATGCTGCCGAACCGGAAAATTCACGGTACGAATCGGAAACTATTTCTATCGTGCAGCAGTTATACTGGCGGTCAGCCAATATGCCGATGGTAGGTGCCAGTGGTGCCGTTTTCGGAATATTAATGGCTTTCGGGCTATTGTTCCCGAACGTTATGCTTATGTTATTGATACCACCCATTCCGATAAAAGCAAAATATTTTGTATTATTATATGGCCTGTACGAGTTGTACATGACCATCCAACAGTCTCCCGGAGATAATGTAGCCCATTTTGCCCACCTGGGGGGTATGTTCTTTGCGTTTATCCTGGTGCGGCACTGGGCAGGAAAGGGATATAAATAATAATCAGTATGCAGAGGAATAGTTTAATTGATGAATTCAAGATGGTTTGGAAAAAGCCGGATAATGGCCTTGTACAGATCATTGTTATCAATCTGGCTGTCTTTGTCATCCTGAACATTCTCAGGGTTTTTCTGTCGATATCCGGCAATATCGATACCTATGCATGGATCCTCCACCAGGTGGCCTTACCCAGTAATATCATGAATTTCCTTATCAAACCCTGGACGCTGATCACTTACTTCTTCAGCCATGAAGGATTTTTCCATATTCTTTTTAATATGTTGTTTTTATACTGGTTTGGAAAGATAATTTATGAATTCCTGGGTAACAATAAACTGATCAATCTTTATGTTCTTGGCGGATTGATGGGTGGCTTTCTTTTTATCCTGATCTATAACCTGATCCCTTTTTACAGCCAGCGTGTGGAAAGCTCTATATTGATCGGCGCCTCGGCCGGTGTATTCGCCGTGGTTGTGGGCGCGGCTACATATATGCCAAACTATACCATCTTTCTCTTGTTCCTGGGGCCGGTGAAGATCAAATATATTGCTATTTTTTACGTGCTTCTGTCCTTTTTCAATATCGATGGTAGTAATGCAGGCGGTGAATTGGCTCACCTGGGAGGGGCAGTCATAGGTTTCTTCTACATACACCAACTACGCCAGGGGAATGACTTCGGTACTCCTATCATTTCTTTCCTCAATTTTATTAAAAGCCTGTTCCGGCCCAGTCCGAAAATAAAGGTCTCCTATAAAAATAAATCACCAAAGGGTGAAAAGGCTTCCTCCTCCGGACCGGGTAAAATAGACCAGGAAGAAATTGATGCTATCCTGGATAAGATCTCGGAAGGTGGTTATGAAAGCCTGACCAAGGAGGAAAAGCAGAAGCTTTTTGATGCCAGCAATTAATCCCCAAGCACTTTGTTGCCTATCCTGTTACGCTGCGCTCTGTACGGACGACGCGATCCCTTCATGGGATAGGGGTAACCAGTGGATGTTTCTTTGCTAGCCTTGTAGTGGTTATCCGGCAGAAAACTACGTGAAGGGTTCTTTTTAACGGTCCCCGCTCCGCGACTTCTGTACGCTGACTTTTGACTTCCGTCCTCCACCCTCAGGCTTCTTTCCTCTTATTTGCCAATTGTCCGCAGGCGGCATCTATATCCTTGCCGCGGCTACGGCGTAGTTTCACGTTCACCCCTTTACGTTCGAGGTAATCTCTGAAACGCTCAAGTTTGTCTTCATCAGGATTGGTGAAATCAGCCTGGTCTATGGGATTATATTCGATGATATTCACCTTGCTCGGTACTTTCTTGGTAAACTCATAAAGCTCCCGGGCATCGGTTAAGGAATCGTTGAATTGATGGAAGACAATATATTCGAAGGTAATCCGGTTCTTTGTTTTGAAATAGAAATATTCCAATGCTTCGGAAAGTTTATCAAGGGAATTTGTTTCGTTGATAGGCATGATCATATTCCTTTTTTCATCATTGGCGGCATGAAGGGATAAGGCCAGTTTAAACCGTACTTCGTCATCCGCAAGTTGCCTGATCATTTTAGCGATCCCTGCTGTGGAAAGGGTGATCCTTTTTGATGCCATTCCCAGTCCCCCGGGTGAAGTAAGATGGCCTATTGCCTTAATAACATTTTTATAATTTAAGAGGGGTTCGCCCATGCCCATGAAAACGATATTGGACAAGGGCTTCCCATAATGGGATTGGGCCATAGCATTAATATGAACCACCTGGTCGTAGATCTCCGCAGCGGTCAGGTTTCTCTTTCTTTCAAGGTAGCCGGTGGCACAGAATTTACAGGTTAAGGAACAACCGACCTGGGAAGATATGCAGGCGGTTAGCCGCTTTTCAGAGGGTATCAGCACTCCTTCGATTATATTGCCATCGTAAAGTCTGAATGCTGTCTTAATGGTGTCATCAATGCTTTTCTGTTCAAAATCGACCTGGACTGGCCGAAAGCTGTATTCCTGACCCAGGACTTCTCTCAATTCCCTGGAAAGGTTGGTCATTTCATCAAAATTCCTTGCCGACTTATTCCATATCCATTCATAGACCTGATTCGCCCGGAAAGGCTTTTCCCCCAGGGCCACCATTTTCGTTCTCAGATCCTGAAGCTCCAATGCACGAATATCCGGTTTTATAGAAGTGGCATCCATACCAGCAAAAATACCATTATTCTAAATATTACCGGATAAATGACAGGGCCGCTTGTATTATTTCAGCGAATATTCGGCAGATACGGGAAAATGATCTGAACTTTTCATTTCGCGGTGTGTTATAAATCCATTAATTTCAAACTGATCACTAAAGAAATGATGGTCTATCCTAAGGAAGAAAAGGTTACCGTTAAAAGTAAATCCAAATCCGTTGCCCGACTGCTCAAAACCATTATTAAGGCTTTTGTCCAGTTGCCGGTACGCGTAGCTATAGGGCAGATCGTTGAGGTCGCCACAGAGCAATACGGGTCTGCCTAAGGAAGAAACATGTTCTTCCAGTTTTCGTATCTGGACCGACCTGCTGATAAAGCCGTCTTTTAATCGTCCCGCAAGATCCCGGACGCCAGCCTGGATATCCTCCGGATTGATAACTTTCTTTTCATCGATATGCATGGAGTGCAGATGCATATTATAAACCCTGATGGTATCGTCCCGGATCAAAAGGTCGGTAAAGATTACATTGTTATTTGATTTTTGTGAAAAGTCGATCACCCCTTTACCGGTGACAGGATATTTGCTGAAGATGATCGTTCCGAATTCAGCCCCAATGGGATTTCTTACGATAGGTTTAAAAAAATAACTGTAGCCAAGGGCGCTGATCTTTGCCACGGTATTATAACGATCTGATTTATCATGATTATAAAATTCCTGGAAGCAAAGGATGTCGGCATCCTGTTCTTTGACCCAGTTGATCATCTCATTGACCGAAAGGGTATCATTTCCCTGCTGACTATAAACATTAAAAACTCTGGTGTTGAAGGTGATAACTTTTATTTGGCCTTCTTCCTGTGAAGCATTAAAGCTGATGGAGTCTGTAATGAACCCCCACCCGATTAGGAGGAGGGCAAAAGGGTAAATCGCACTGAATTGCAGGTTCTTAATCCTCCAGATAAAGAGCAGGGCATTGAATATCAGTATTGCCGGGATGGTGTACGCAAAAAAGCCAGCCAGCCAGACGATATCAGGTGGCACCAATACACAAGCGTAGATCAGCAGAGAAACGAGTATTAATAATATGTTGAATATTTTTCTCACAGGAAATTACAGGTCCAAAATAGACAATATGTGTATATTCATTCAATCATTACGCCGAAAATTTAGAAAAAATGCGATAAATTGCATCTGTTATAATTAAAATATATCATAAAATGTTATCATTCAGTATTGCTATTATCGGAGGAGGTAATTTGGGCCGGTCCATCACCCAGGGACTGCTGGAAAGCAATAAGATCAAGCCGGAGAAAATCACAGTGACCAGGCGTAAAATACATTTAATAGAAGACCTCAAGGCACAGGGCATAAAAGTCGGGGATAACAACCAGGAGGCTGTCAGGCAGAAGAAGGTGATCATCATGGCTGTTAAGCCCCACCAGGCTGAAAAGATTCTTGCCGAAATTTTTCCTGTTCTCACTGAGGAACAGATCATAATTTCTGTGGTTACTGGTTTAACGATAGGGCAGGTCAAGAATATTGTGGGAGAGAAGATCTCTGTTTTCAGGGCTATGCCCAATACGGCCATTGCCATCAGGGAATCGATGACCTGTATAAGTACCCGTGATCCTTCCGTCCAGAACCAGGATACGGTTTTTTCCATTTTCGACCAGCTAGGGAAGACAATAAAAATAGAAGAGGAATTAATGGATGCTTCTACGGTACTTGCTGCCTGTGGTATTGCCTATGCCCTGCGATTCATCAGGGCCGCCAGTCAGGGAGGTATTGAGATTGGCTTCGACTCAGCCACGGCACAGTTGATCGCCTCCCAGACCGTAAAAGGCGCTGCCGGGCTGCTTATCAAAGAAGGCCGTCACCCGGAATATGAGATCGATAAAGTAACCACCCCGATGGGTTGCACGATAGCAGGCCTGAATGAAATGGAGCACCAGGGATTCAGTTCATCCCTTATCAAAGGGATAATCACCTCCTTTAATAAAATTTGATTTTGGCGGATCAGTATGTTATTCCGGATATCCACGGCTGTATCCATACCCTGGTAAGCGCCATTGAGACATTCATTGATCCCGGGCAAGCCGATGAGCTCTATTTCCTGGGAGATTTCATCAACAAGGGCCCGGACAGCAAATCCGTTCTGGATTACGTAATGACGCTGGAAGAGAAAGGATATCATGTGACGGCGGTTCGCGGTAACCATGAACAGCTATTGCTGGACGCCCTTGAAAACAGGAATGCTATTCCTGCCTTCCTTTCTAAGGGCGGTGATACCACCTTACAAAGTTTTGGCGTTAATGATGTACATAGAATCCCGGGGAAATATATCAATTTCATCGAAGGCCTTGATTATTTTCTTGAATTGGAATCATTCTTCATCGTACATGCCGGGTTTAATTTTACTGTTGCCGACCCCCTGGGGGATTTTATGTCTATGCTTACGATCAGGGACTATCCCGTTAAACCGGAAATGATCGGGATGAAGAAAATAATCCATGGCCATAATGCCACCCTACTGGACGATATACTGGAGGGGATTCTCGGGGAGAATGAGCATACAATAAATCTTGATAATGGATGTGTATATGCAGGCAAGGAGGGTGTCGGGAACCTGATCATACTTGATTTAACGGATCTCTCATTTTATATACAGCCCTGTTTGGATTAAATCCAATGCTTATGACAGTACAGTTGATCAAAGGAGATATAACAGCGATAGAAGTTGATGGTATTGTAAATGCGGCCAACTCAAAACTGATCGGCGGTGGTGGTGTTGACGGAGCCATTCACCGTGCCGGAGGCCCCGGAATCATGGATGAACTGAAAGAGATTCGGGAAAGCCAGGGGGGATGTCCCGTGGGGGAAGCCGTTATTACTACGGCAGGCAGGCTCCCTGCCGGCAAGGTAATACATACGGTAGGACCGGTCTGGTCGGGAGGGGATAAGGGTGAAGCCGAAAAATTGGAGAATGCCTATTTAAATAGCCTGAAAATAGCAGAAAAGCATAACCTGAAATCGATTTCTTTCCCTAATATCAGTACCGGTGTATATGGGTATCCCAAGGACAAGGCGGCGGAAATAGCCATCAGGACGATTAAAAATTACCTTCCGTCAACAAACCTCGAGAAAATACTGTTTGTATGTTTTGAGGATGAATCATATCAGATTTATGAGAATAGATTATCAGCGGAAGGAATGATTTGAAAATTGATGGAACAAACAAATAATTTTATATGGTGAAAGCAACTTTTACCCGCTGGAGCCTGCCTGGCCGGCTGAGGGATGTCCTTATCCTTATACGGTTTCCTAATCTCCTGATCATTATGCTGAGCCAGTATTTCACTGTCATATTTCTAATTGCGCCGGAGGTAAACTATGAGCGGTTTTTATATGATCCAAGGTTGTTTGTTTTATCCCTTTCCACCCTGTTGCTTGCTGCTGCAGGATATATTATCAACGATTATTACGATATTAAGATCGATTATTTCAATAAACCCGGGCGGGTGATCGTCGGTAATTTTTTAAAAAGAAGAGAAGCGCTTTTACTGCACTGGGCCTTGAATATTGCCGGAGTACTCCTTGGTATGTTGGTAGATATATACCTCGGGGTTATTAATGTCTTTGTCGCCTTTTTATTATGGTTTTACAGTAATCAATTGAAGAGGATGCCTTTCCTGGGAAACATAACCGTTGCTTTCCTTTCCGGTCTTAGTCTGCTTATTGTTTTGATCTTGTTTCCCTCAAATCATATGCTTGTTGTAATCTATGCTGTCTTTGCATTTTTTATTAATCTCATCAGGGAGATCATCAAGGACCTGGAAGATTGGAAAGGTGATAAGGCTTTCGGCTGCCGCACCCTGCCGATCGTCTGGGGGATGAGAAAAACCAAGAGGCTGGTTTATTTGCTGATGATCATATTTGTGATATTATTGGGATGGATGTCCATAAAACTGGACAATTATTTTTTAAAGGGTTATTTTGCATTATTGGCGATCCCGGCAGCTATTTTTGTCAGGAAGTTTTTTAAATCCGATACCAGGAGGGATTTTTATTACCTTAGTATTTTCAGTAAGTTGATCATGCTTTCCGGGATACTAAGTATGGTTTTCTTTAAAGTTTTCAGTTTATAAAGGATAATGCCGTGAAAAACATCGCAATCTTTGCATCGGGCAGTGGCACCAACGCCGAAAATATTATTCAATATTTTAAAAATCATCGGGCAGCAAGGGTAGGTCTTTTATTGTCAAATAAAAAAGAAGCATATGCCATTGTACGGGCGGCCAACCATGGCGTACCCACTCAAGTTTTTTCCAGGGAGGAATTTTACGAGACCGGCCGAGTGGTTCAGCGGTTAAAAGAAAGTGATATTGACCTCATCGTTCTTGCCGGGTTTTTGTGGTTAGTGCCGGAAAACCTGATCAAAGCCTTCCCGGACAGGATCATTAACATACACCCGGCCTTATTGCCGGCATATGGTGGTAAAGGGATGTTTGGCTCACGGGTTCACCAGGCTGTCCTTGAGGCGGGGGAGAAAAAATCAGGCATCACCATCCATTATGTCAATCCGAGGTATGATGAAGGCAATATAATATTTCAGACAACCTGTGCCATAGATCCTGATGATGATGTTGATTCACTGGCACAAAAGATACATGAATTGGAATATGAATACTTTCCTAAAGTAATTGAAAATCTTATCGTTAAATAAATAAAAAAGTTTAGTTTTGCATCTTTGAAAACACCTGATTATGTCCAGTAAAAAGATACAATCTGCTTTAATATCCGTTTATTATAAAGATCGTCTTGAGCCACTCCTTCAACTTCTGCATGACCATGCGGTTACCCTTTATTCAACGGGCGGAACGCAGAAATTCATAAAAGATCTTGGCATACCTTTCACTGCTGTGGAGGACATCACGGGTTATCCTTCGATCCTCGGCGGGCGGGTAAAGACATTACATCCTAAAGTTTTTGGGGGCATTCTGTCACGCAGAGGTCACAAAGAGGACAGTCAGGATATCAGCGAATACAAAATACCGCCCATCGACCTGGTCGTTGTGGACCTGTATCCATTTGAAGAAGCGGTACGATCGGATGCCGGAGAACAGGAGATCATCGAAAAGATTGATATTGGAGGCATCTCTCTGATCAGAGCTGCTGCCAAGAATTATAAAGATGTCGTTGTGATATCTTCAAAAGATCAATATGAACAATTATATAAGATTCTGAATGAAAAGGAGGGGCATACCGATCTTGAGGACCGACGTTATTTCGCCGCGCGGGCTTTCAATGTTTCCTCCCATTATGATACGTCTATCTTTAATTATTTCAACAAGAAGGAGCAGATCACGGCCCTGAAAATCAGTGAAACAGCGGTCACTACCTTGCGTTACGGAGAAAACCCACATCAGCAGGGATTTTTTTATGGTAAACCGGATGATCTTTTTGATCAGTTGAATGGTAAGGCTTTATCCTATAATAACCTGGTAGATATCGATGCGGCCGTTTCTCTGATCGAAGAGTTTACCGAAGAAACAGCTTTTGCCATCCTCAAGCATACTAATGCCTGTGGTGCTGCAACTGGTGCCAGTGTTAAAGAAGCGTATCTGAAAGCTTTCGAAGCGGATACGGTATCAGCTTTTGGCGGGGTATTAGTTACCAATAAAACCGTCGATTTAAACGCTTCGGAGGAGATCCATAAGCTGTTTTTCGAAGTTATTGTGGCTCCTGCCTATGATCAGGAAGCACTGAAATTGCTGAAGGGGAAGAAGAACAGGATCATCCTTTTGCAGAAGGAACCCCTGAAGGGCAAAACAATTATCAAAAGCCTGCTTAACGGATACATCGGGCAGAACAAGGATTTAAAGACCGATCAGTTGTCTGACCTTAAATTGTCGACCAGGAGGGCAACCACTGATGAAGAGAAAAGGGCGCTTCTTTTTGCCGGTAAAATTTGCAAACACAGTAAATCGAATACTATCGTTCTGGCCAGAGAAGGTCAGCTTGTGGCCAGCGGTGTCGGTCAGACTTCCCGTGTGGATGCACTAAACCAGGCCATAGAAAAGGCACGCCACTTTGGGTTAAGCCTTGAGGGGGCGGTGATGGCTTCGGATGCTTTCTTTCCTTTTCCGGATTGTGTTGAAATAGCCGATAAGGCGGGTATCAAAGCCGTTATTCAGCCTGGAGGTTCAATCAGGGACCAGGAATCAATTGATTATTGCGATGCTCATGGTATGGCCATGGTGTTTACGGGATTCCGACATTTCAAGCATTAATAAACGAATAATAAGACATATAGCTTTAGAAAAACATGGGGTTGTTTGACTTTTTTTCCAGTGATATTGCCATCGACCTAGGGACGGCGAATACGCTGATCATTCATAAGGATAAAATAGTGGTTGATGAGCCTTCCATCATTGCTATAGATAAAAATACCAATAAAGTGCTCGCCATAGGCCGAGAGGCCATGCAGATGCATGAGAAGACGCATGAAAACATCAAGACAATCAAACCTTTAAAAGACGGCGTTATTGCGGACTTCCATGCGGCAGAGCATATGATCAGGGGGATGATTAAAATGATTGATAAAAAGAAAAGTTTTTTTCCTTCCTCTCATCGCATGGTGATCTGTATTCCCAGCGGTATTACCGAAGTGGAAAAACGAGCGGTAAGGGATTCGGCGGAACATGCCGGGGCCAAAGAGGTTTACATGATACAGGAGCCTATTGCTGCAGCCCTTGGAATCAATATAGATATTGAAAGGCCGGTAGGTTCTATGGTTGTGGATATCGGAGGCGGAACAACCGAAATAGCCGTGATCGCCCTCTCAGGGATCGTTTGTGATCAGTCGATACGGGTGGCGGGTGAAACCTTCAACAAGGACATCCTTGATTATATGCGAAGACAGCACAACCTTCTGATAGGGGAACGGTCGGCCGAACGAGTGAAGATAGAAGTGGGCTCTGCCCTTACTGAGCTCGATGACCCTCCTGACGATTACGAAATAAGAGGACGTGACCTGATGACCGGGATACCTAAAATTATTAAGATTTCCTATTCTGAAATTGCATTTGCCATTGATAAATCCGTATCAAAAATTGAAGAGGCAGTTTTAAAAGCTCTTGAGATCTCACCCCCCGAATTATCTGCCGATATTTATGATAACGGCATACATCTTACCGGTGGCGGCGCTTTATTGCGCGGCCTGGATAAAAGGCTTGCCCTAAAAACAAAACTACCCATACATGTTGCTGATGATCCCTTGCGGGCTGTTGTCAGAGGTACAGGGCTGGCACTAAAAAATCTGAATGAGTATAGATCAGTTTTGATGACCTAATCAGTGAATGCGGCAATTATTTGAATTAATTTACCGTTTCAGGGCGTTTTTTACCTTTGTATTATTTGAAGTGATCAGTTTCTGGCTGATTATCGGGAATAATGAATTCCATAATGCAGCTTTTTTCAATACTTCAAATAATATGATAGCCTCTGTTTTTGCTGTCAAACAAAGTGTGTATAAGTATTTTAACCTCTCCAATACCAACCAGGATTTGGCGCTTGAAAATGCATTTCTCCGTGAATTGATCGATAGGGAGGCGCGAAAGAAAGAAGGCCTGGCCAATCAGCAGCAAGTAAACGACGCCCTCTATTTTCATCCCCTGGATACGGTTCAGCAGTTTGATTATATTGCCGCCAAGGTACTTAACAACTCCTTCAGGATGAGTAATAATTTTATTACGGTTAACAAGGGCCGGGTTCATGGTATAGAGCCTGAGATGGGGGTGATCAGCTCTGGCGGGATGGTTGGCCAGGTTAAGGCCGTTTCCAGTCAGTTTTCAACTATATACAGCCTCCTGCATAGTGAGATGTATGTATCTTCTATGATAAAAAGACTAGGGGTTTTTGGCAGCACACAATGGCAGGGTGGTGATCCTTTAACTGCTAACCTGTTATTTATTCCAAGGCATGTCCGGGTACAGCCCGGGGATACGATCATTACTTCAGGTTATAATGCGATTTTCCCGGCCGGTATCCCCATCGGTACTGTCAGTACGATAGATATTGAAGAAAATGAAACCTTTTATAATATCAGCATTAATTTATCAGTCGATTTTACCCGTTTATCGTTCGTATATATTATAAAAAACCGGTTGAAAGCTGAAAAAGATTCAGTGGAAAATATCGATGAGTAGGAGTAATATACTATATAACTTTATTGTCTTCCTGGTATACCTGTTTGTACAGGTGTTCCTCTTTGATAATATGGTACTTTTCGGTACCGCTTTCTGTTTTATATATATAGGGTTTATTTTGATGATGCCCATTCAAATGAGCCCTGTTTTATTGATATTGATAGCTTTTATTTCCGGGTTTATTGTTGATATATTTTATAATATTCCCGGAGTAAATGCTGCTTCCAGCGTTTTAATAGCCTTTTTGCGCCCTTTCTGGCTGAGCATGATCACCCCACGGGGGGGATATGAGGACGTGGAAGTGCCGGTGCTTAAGACAATGGGTAAGAGCTGGTTCATTACTTATGCCTTACCTTTAATAATTGTACATCATTTAGCGTTATTTACTATAGAGGCTGGTGAATTAGCCAACTTCTGGTTTATAATAAATAAGACCTTTTTCAGTTCTATTTATACCTTTGTAATACTTGTTCTTGGACAATACTTGTTTTATGCTAGGGTCAGGGTAATATGAATAATGAAAGAAAAGTTATCATACGTATAGCCATTGTTTTGGTCGGGCTTATTTTCCTTTTTAAGCTGATCAGCATACAGGTTTTCAGTGATAATTATAAGCTGGCGGCTGAGAATAATATCGTACAGAGGATCATTGAATATCCCTACCGGGGTCTCATCTATGATCGGAATGGGGAACTTCTGGTGGTTAACAATCCAATGTATGACCTTATGGTGATCCCGATGGAGGTGGAGGTTGAGGACACTACAGCATTTTGTGACCTGTTTAGCATTGATAAAGAAACTTTCATCAAGAAATATCAGGAAGCAAAGAATTACTCTATCATTAAACCATCGGTCTTTATCAAACAGATATCAAATGAGGAATTTGCCAATATCCAGGACAAACTTATCGGTTATAAGGGGTTTTATATTTCCGCCCGTTCTGTTAGATCGTATCCGCAGGGCGTATTATCAAATGCCCTCGGTTATGTGGGTGAGATCAGCAATAATCAGCTAAATCGCGACACCACGAATTATTATCGTATGGGTGATTATATCGGCATCAGCGGCATTGAGTCCAGCTATGAGCAGGAATTACGGGGTAAGCGGGGCGTCAAATATAAAATGGTAAACGTAAGGGGCATTGAAAAAGGCTCCTTTAGGAATGGTGTCCTTGATACCTTGTCCGTGCCGGGGGAAGATCTGATATCGACCATTGATCTTCCCATACAAAAATATGCCGAGGAACTGCTTCATGGGAAAGTTGGAAGTCTTGTTGCTATTGAACCTTCCACAGGCGAAGTACTTAGTATTGTCAGCGCACCAGGCTTTGATCCAAATCTTTTAACAGGTCGGGAGTTCTCCCAGAATTTCATGGTGCTTTCCAGTGATACCCTGGTCCCTTTATTCAACCGGCCTATCATGGCGATGTATCCGCCGGGTTCTATGTTTAAAACCGTTCAGTCATTGATAGCCTTGCAGGAAAGAGTGGTTTCTGTTGATGAGTTGATTTACAGTGATGGAAGGCTGATAGGAGATCTTGCACCTACCGGGTATTATGACATTACCGAGGCCATCAAATATTCATCCAACAATTATTTTTATAAAGTTTTCAGGCGGGCCATTAACCAGGGAGAGGACCCTGATCCTTATATTGATGCCCGTATCGGATTATCAAACTGGCATGAATACGTAACCCGGTTCGGATTAGGCATAACACCCCGGATTGACCTCCCCAATCCCAAGAGCGGCTATGTGCCAAGTGTTGAATATTATGATAAGATATATGGTCAGAACCGCTGGAAGTTTTCGAACATTTATTCTTTGAGTATCGGGCAGGGGGAAACGCTCGTGACACCGCTTCAGATGGCTAACCTGGCAGCCATTATTGCCAATAAGGGATTTTATTATTCACCGCATATCATTAAATCTGTTGGGGAAACAGGATTGCCGGATGATGTCTATCTTGAAAAAAATCATGTCGGGATTGATTCCATCCACTTTCAGCCGGTGATCAATGGTATGGGAAAGGTGATTGCCGAGGGTTCCGGCCGGCGGGCCTACATGCCTGATATCGTGGTTTGTGGCAAGACGAGTACGGTGGAAAACCCCCATGGTATGGACCATTCGGGTTTTATGGCTTTTGCTCCCAAGGAAGATCCTCAAATTGCTATTGCCGTGTATGTCGAGAATTCGGGATGGGGTGGAAGGGCTGCTGCATCCATAGCCAGCCTGGTTATGGAAAAATACCTGACTGGCGAAGTTAAAAGGAAATGGCTTGAAGACTACGTATTGAAAGGAGAGTTTTTGTATTGAGACGCGATGGCAACATACTGAACAACCTGGACTGGCTGGTACTTCTGATTTACGGTATCCTGGTCATTATGGGTTGGCTTAATATTTACGCTTCCGTTTACCAGGAGGATGCCGGGATGAGTATTTTCGATTTTTCGCTCAACTCCGGAAAACAGATCCTGTGGATTGTCAGCACGGTGATCATTTTTTTCGTGATCATGTTCATTGATTTCAAGTTTTATGAATCAATAGCCTATGTTATCTATGGATTATTGATTTTCATGCTTGTTATTGTTCTGGTATTCGGAACGAAAGTCTCCGGTGCCCGATCCTGGTTTGAGATTGGTTCCTTTATCAAAATACAGCCTTCTGAATTCGCCAAATTCGCAACGGCACTGGCCGTTGCCAGGTATATAAGTATGCCCGGATTCCGTTTCAGCCGTTTTCCCAACGTCCTGACAGTATCCGCCCTCGTGCTGGCGCCTATGTTACTCATTATCCTGCAACCTGATACCGGCACCGCGCTGATATTCGCTTCTTTTATCATTGTCTTTTACCGGGAAGGCCTTCATCCAGTCGTATTGGTGACCGGTATACTTTTTGTGGCCTTATTTATTCTCACTTTGTTTTTTGATAAATTATATATCCTGCTTGGGATAGGCCTCCTTACCGCTATTGTTATTGGCTTCGCGGAGAAGACTATTAAAAGAATGGGCGGCATACTCTTTATTACTTTGCTTACCATCACGGTAACCTTGAGTGTTGATTATTTTCAAACGAACATATTAAAACCCCATCATCAAAGGCGTATAAAGGTGTTGATAAATCCTGATTCTGATCCCCTTGGTGCCGGCTGGAATGTGACACAGTCCAAGATCGCCATTGGCTCAGGAGGTATGTGGGGAAAAGGCTTTTTACAGGGAACCCAGACAAAGTTCGATTTTGTCCCGGAACAATCTACCGATTTTATTTTCTGCACCCTGGGGGAAGAACAAGGCTTCCTTGGATCATTTATTGTTATTTTCCTGTTTATAGTGCTTATCCTCCGGGTTATTTACCTGGCAGAAAGACAAAAATCCAGGTTCGCAAGGGTCTATGGCTATGGGGTGGGGGCCATTTTATTCTTCCATTTTATGATTAATATCGGGATGACGATCGGGCTTTTTCCGGTAATTGGGATCCCCTTACCCTTTTTCAGCTATGGGGGTTCCTCTTTATGGGCTTTTTCGATCCTGCTTTTCCTGTTATTGAAACTTGATGCTCACAGGATGCAGATCCTTTTCCGGTAATTGTATGTATCGATGAGACGACGGGTATAAAAAGGGAAATATTACGGATAAACACTACACGCCTTTTGTGAGCTAAAGTCAGGATATATCAGGACAGGATTAAGATATGAAGGGCATCATATGAATTTTTTGTCGATCACGGTCATAAATTCAATTACCGGCTCATCTTCATCATTCCATAATCCGGGATTAAAGTAGTTATTATCTAAATATTCCAGCGCTTCCTCTCTTGTCTTGCATTTATCAAGAAATTCAATGACCTGGCTGAATTCATTTTCATCATTCTGGAATAATTCCTTTACAAACATGAATTTCTGATGGATGGAAATATTCTTCCTTATGCTTTCAATTTTCTGTTTCTGATGATAATAAAGGATGGTATCCGTTGATTCTTTCGATAGTTCATCAACGAGAGAAGGCTTGGGTTCATTGAATTGTTCCCTTACTGTATTGCTTTCCTTTTGTTGACTTTCTTTGTTGCCTTCAGTTGAAACCTGTTCCTCCTCGTATTCCCCAATGCTGAGCTCTTTATAGATCTTCTGCAAATAAAGCGGTTCGGTCTCAGTAAGCTTTTCAATATAGGGATCCGGATCATCCGGGTCGAAACTGATCTCTTCACATACTTTATTGAATAGTTTTTTTACTTCTTCACTATTATATTCTTTCTTCGTGTCTGCTTCCAGTTTATCAATAAAAGCTTCATAAAGACCCGTATTGATCCTGATAAATTTCCTGTTTTCGATAAGGTCCTTTTGGGAATATGATTTTCTGGAATGCCCCAGTTCCTTATAAAAGAATTCATAGGGTGAAAAAATTAGCAGTAATGTATCTGATACTGCATCCATGAGTAATCCGGCAAGGTCATTTTCCCTGATCTGAATATTTCTGGAAAGTATATTTATAAATTCATTTAATGCATTTCTGACCTCCGGATTATCATAATTAAAATATGGACTTTTAAGCTTTTCTGTTTCGGACTTCCATTGCCGCATTAGTTTTTTAATAATGAAAAGATTAATTTGTTTTAGGGGAGTCAGTCCCAGTATTTCTTCTCCGGAAATTGTTGAATGATCTTTAAAAAACCCCCGGCTGATCAACTCGGAGTATTGTTTTGCATAACCCCGCAGGTAATTTTCATTGATGATACTTTCCATAGATGCAGAAAAATTTTTGTATTAATTTTTTTTTGAAAATAACGAAATTGAATTGAAATTAATGTGAAATCTCTTCTATTTAAAATTAAAATTTTCAATTTATACATTACCTGCTTCAAAAATACTACATTTATTACTTCAAAATTGTCGAATTGATTTTTGTTAATACATGTTTGTCGAGCCCAACTTTGGAATTGCCGGAGGAAAGAGTCATAGAAGATCTGGTTGGATTGAAGTAATTTGCGGAGCCATGTTTTCGGGTAAAACGGAGGAGCTTATCAGGCGGCTTAACCGGGCGTTGATCGCCAGGCAGAAGGTTGAAATTTTCAAACCTGTTATTGACAAGCGTTATCATGAAACTCAGGTGGTATCCCACGACGAAACAAGGATCCGTTCTACGCCCGTCGATTTTGCCAATGATATTTATCTTCTTACCGGCGATTCAGATGTTGTGGGGATTGATGAAGCTCAGTTTTTCGATCAGGAGTTGGTGGGGGTAGTGAACAGGCTGGCCAACCAGGGTAAAAGAGTTGTGGTTGCCGGTCTTGACATGGATTACCGGGGAGATCCTTTTGGCCCCATTCCCGAAATAATGGCTATTGCCGAGTTTGTGACTAAAGTTCACCCGATCTGTATCAAATGTGGAAGGATAGCCAGTTATTCTCACCGTCTGATCTCCAGTGATAAGACAGTATTGGTTGGCCAGATGGAAATCTATGAGCCTTTATGCCGTTCATGTTTTGAAGAGACTAAAAAGTAGTATGCGTATCCCTCTCCTTCTTATACTGATCATTCCGGGTTGGTCATTCCCTGTTGTTGCGCAGAACATTCCTGTAGGCTCCTGGCAGACACATATTGCCTATAACAGGGCGCAATTAGTTCGTGAGGTCAATGATCAGAGGTTTTGTGTCGTGGAAAATGGATTATTCGTGTATGATAAGGAGGATGGCAGTATTCGAACACTGACCAGAACTGATGGATTAAGTGATGTTGCCATTACGGCTTTAACCTATGATGCGTCTAAAGATCTACTGATCCTGGGTTATGATAACGGGAATATTGACCTTATCGAAAAACAAAAGATCATTAATGCGGATGATCTGAAACAATCAGAAATCCCTTTCTCAAAACAGATTCTTGATATTTCTCTGTTTGATGAGTTTGCTTTTCTGATTACCAAGTTTGGTGTGGTCGTTTTTGATACCGGCCAGCGATCATTTAAGGAAACCTGGAGAAACTTAAGTGAGACCGGGGATTATCTGGAGATCAGAGGATCGGCAATTTACAGGGATTCAATTTTTTTGGCCACCAAGTCAGGGATCCTTGCAGGCTCGCTTGACCCACAGGTGAATTTACTTGATTTTAGAAACTGGCGACGGTTTGGCATGGATGAGGGATTTTCTCCGTTTCCTGCAACACATATTGAAGCCTTTGGGCAGAATCTGTATGCGGTGTTTTATGACAGTATAATGTATACGTACACAAATGGCGTTTTTTCAAAGGTCGATTATCTGTTTCCCTCCGCAATAAAATCCATGCAGTCAACCTCCGGCAGGCTGGCGGTCACCCTGGGGAATCAGGTTATTTCAATCGACCAGGACGGGAATACAAGTTCATTTACGCATCAGTTGATCCGGTCGGCTGGTGATGCACTGGTAACAGCGGATGAAACCTGGATAGCGGATAATATTAATGGCTTACTTCATTTCAGAGGAGCCAGCAGTGAATCGGTCTTTCCAAATGGCCCTTTCTCCAATGAAATCCGGGAAATTTATGCCTATAAGGATCAGGTCATCGCCTTGCCTCCCGGATACAATGAAGGGCTTCAGCCGCTTGGGAACCAAGATGGTTTTTTTCATTTCAAAAATGGAAAATGGACAAATTACAATAATTCAAGTGCTGTGGGGGTCCATGCTCTTCCTGATATTACCGACCTGGTGGGAGTTACTTATAATGCCCAGAATGGCCAGGTGTATTTTGCTTCTTTTGGTTCCGGCCTGATGCGGTGGGATACAAAAAAGGAGTTTGAATTATACCCGGAGAGCACACTGAAAAGTACTGCCGCTCCCGGGAACAATATCCTCGTCAGCGATGTCGATACAGATCCGTTGGGGAAAGTTTGGATGATCAATTTTAATTCGGATGTATCCCTTCACGCACTCGTTAATAATGATAGCTGGTCAGCTTTTACACTGCCGGTCAGTGAAAGCCGTTTTACCACCGATCTGATGATAACAGATAATGGGGACAAATGG